>CAIQUS010000039.1 GCA_903875045.1 uncultured Bacteroidales bacterium | reverse complement strand
TCGCCAATTTTGCTGATGGCTTCCTTCAGATTTCACCTCACGGTGAACACCCTTGCCATTCGCTAACACTTCCTATCAACTCGGTGTGTACAGGGACTTGCACCCTGCCAGTCAAAGAACTATGCCCGACATACAAAAAAGAGGGCTGCCGAATGGCAGCCCTCTTTTTTTTTCTTCGCTCTAATAAAATTATTATTTTTACCATAGTTTTAACTTTAATTCATCCAAATACAAACATTATTTTTAACCAAAAACCAAAACCATGAAAAAAATTCTCGCCATAACACTGGCTATCTGCATGATAGCAGGTATTATACAAGCACAAAAAGCCTACATCCGTCTGGGTGTCGGAGGGGGAATCAGTCTCAAGCAATATGAAGGTGCTCAATGGACTGATGAAACCAGTACATCTTCAACAGATAATTTGGTCATAAAATCGATGGGACTGGGTGGTGGTTTCAATGTGAACCTCGGTGTCGGCTATATGCTTTCGAAATATGTCGGAATTGAACTAGGGGTAAATGAATTCATCGGGCTGAATAAAAAAGCCCACTATTCATCAACCACAAATAATACCACCTATTCCTCTGATGCCAAACTTTCCGGGATGATGTTGCAGATAATTCCGGCCATTGTCATCACTCCCGGCCTTGAAAAAATGAATCCTTATGCAAGATTTGGAATGATTGTAGGAGTGCTTCCGTCAATTACTGAAAGCACCAGTTCAACAGCCAACATTAGCGGAGAGTATAAAGTTACGACAAGTTCCGAATCAAAAATCAAACTTTCCGGTGGTGTCGCACTTGGTTTCACTGCGGCTGCCGGGGTTGATTTTAATTTAAGTAAAAAGCTTGTTTTCTTTACTGAACTTGTTTTCAATGGGGTCACCTACGCACCATCAAAAGGAAAAATCTCTGAATTCACCATTGACGGAGTCGATAAATTATCAGATCTGACAACAAAGGAAAAAGAATGGACCTTTGAAACAAAATTTGATGCCGATGAAGCCATTCCTTCAGGCAGTCCTGATAAACAAGAGAAAATGTCGCTTAATTACAGCAATGTTGAATTGAATATCGGAATCAAACTGAAATTATAAAGAATCGTTCGGGATTAGTTTCCAAAAGGCAGGAATATCAAAGCATTGGTGTTCCTGCTTTTTTTTTGTTACCGGATAGAATTTGTATCATATATCCCTTATCCAGCAGCGCCGGCGGATGTTCACCCTTCCATCATAATTTTTCCAGATGGAAAGGGCTTTGAAGTTGTCTTCTAATTGAGGATGTGTCCTGGTAATCTTAATTCCCGCTTCAATGTAAGCTTTTGTCAGTTCATGATATACAAGGGCCAATAATCCTTTTCCCTGGTAGTCGGGCCGTACCCCAACCAGATACATATCCACTGTGTCATTTTTGCGCAGAGCCCGAAGCAGATGAATAAACCCAAAAGGGAATAGGGAACCGTTTGCCTTTTGAAGCGCGATGGAAAGGCTTGGCAGGGTAACCCCAAATCCAACAACATTGTCCTTTGAATCAATCACCAATGAAACAAACGCCGGATTGATAAATCCAAAATATTGTTTGGTATAATAATCCATTTGTTTTTTGGTCAGGGTGGTAAACCCATACAGGTCCCTGAACGCATCATTATACATGGTGAACATCTTGGGAGCATAAGGCAGAATATCCTTTGCCTTGCGGGGGTGCAACAACCGTAGATCGTATTTTTGAAGTACGAGTTTGGTCATGCGCTCAACTTTTTCAGGAATATTTGCAGGAACCTTAATTTCTAACTGTAGCCAGTCAGTTGCCTTTTTAAAACCAAGTTTCTGTAAATGATCATTGTAATAGGGGAAATTATATATGGCCGAAAGACTGGATATTTCATCAAAGCCTTCAACCAGCATACCTTCAGGGTCCATGTCGGTAAATCCCAGTGGCCCGTGTATTCCGTTCATCCCTTTGGCCCCTCCCCAGTCAATGACGGTCTCAATTAAAACCCGGGAAACCTCTTCATCATCAATAAAGTCGATCCAGCCAAATCGTACCAGTTTGTTATTCCAGCGTTCACTCTCCTTGTGGTTGATGATGCCAGCAATCCGGCCAACAGGTTTATGATCCCGGAAGGCAAGCCAATATTCAGCTTCACAATATTCAAAGGCCGGATTTTTATCTCTCCGAAGGGTATTGATCTCATCGAACTTTAAGGGAGGAACCCAGAACTTATGGTCACGAAACAATCGAAACGGAAAGTCAACGAATTTTTTCAGATCGTTGTTAGATACTACTTTTCTGACCGAAATCCCGCTCATACTAAAGCCATTTTTCCCTTTTATACCACTCAAGGGTTTCAGCAACACCTTTTTCAAGATCATATTCCGCTTTAAACCCCAAATCCTTCTCCAACGGTTCAACTTCACACCGCCAGTTAGTACTTTTCAGTACGTTATATTTGTCGGTATTGAGTGTTGGGGTACTCCCCCACAAGCCGGCAACATGTTCACCAATGGTTGCTATGGTTTTAACCAGAAAAAGGGGTACGGTGAATTTTACCGTTTTTTTACCCAATGCCTTTTTAGTAATCTGGGCAAATAGCTCCGATGGATATTCCTTCCCATCCGACGCAAACCATGCTTTATTTACATGAGAAGAAGCCAGAGCCAGGTAGATAACCCGAACCAAATCCCTGACATAAATAAAAGTAAGGATTTGCTTTTTAAATCCGATATAGGGTTCCATTCCCCTGTTGATGGTTTGGAAAAACACAAAATAGTCTTTTTCTTTGGGTCCATAAACCCCGGTTGGCCGGATAATCAGCCATGGAAAATCTCTCAAGGCAGTGATATAGCGCTCAGCATCAAGCTTGCTTTTTCCATAAAGCTCGATGGGTTTAGGTTCATCGGCCAGTCTGACAGGTTCACCGGTAAATGGATTACCAGGTCCGTAAGCAGCCAGGCTGCTGACAAAAACAAATTTCTCAGGAACCATCTCTGCCTGGATGAGTGCTTCGATAAAATGAACGGTGTTCCTGCAGTTTACATTATAAAAATCTTCCTTTTTCTGTGCTTTGGTCAGACCGGCATTGTGAATGATGTATTGAAACCGGATATTGTTTTTCCTGCAATCCTCCAGGGTGACGAGAATCTTTTCCCTGGTTGAGAAGTCAAATTCCAGAAATTGGATGCGATCGTCCTTTAAATATCCACGGGAACTGGATTTCCTAATACCGGCATATACCTGAAAACCCTGTTTCAGGCCCTCTTCCACAAGAAAACTTCCAATGAAACCACTGGCGCCGGTAATTAAAATGTTTTTCATAAAATTTGTTCTGAATTGAACCGTAAATTATAATTCCGCACCTACGGTGCGGAATGTTTGGGGCTTCATTAATTTGCTAATCGGGTAGGAAGCGGCTCGCGCCGCTGTCCCCCCACACCACCGGGCATACTTGTTAGTACCACGGCGGTTTCTATTAGCTTTTACACCTTCATTCTTAGATATAACGACAGTAAGCCTTGTCGGGCAAACCAGTTC
>CAIQUS010000038.1 GCA_903875045.1 uncultured Bacteroidales bacterium | reverse complement strand
TCGTATTAATGTCATATATACCTATAATTAGTTAAGGCTATAAAACCCCAAGCAAACAATAACACACTGACTGTCAGTATGCCTAAAAAAAATAAAGAATGAAAAATTATAGGTAATTTAGCTTATGAAAATCCGTGTTTAGGTAAAATCCCCTTTCCTGACGATAAATGTTTTGTTGCAATGACAATCAAATAAGTTGATCATGGGAACGGGTGCCGCTCACCACAACTGGTATCAGTCCCGGGATACAAGCGGACGCTTTTGCATTGCACCCGGTATCTCCGAATCCATTTTATTCTTCAGCGTCTGTCAGGTTTGAACTGCGCAGCCGGTTAAAAACACAACTGGAGATTTACGATTCAACAGGTAAAATGATCGCCAAACCGGTAAATGAAGAAAAGGAAAGCGGAAATTTCAGCATTTTATGGGATGGGAAAAACTCAACCGGTGTTCCGGTTCCGGAAGGCATGTATTATTTCAGGATGACCGGGGGTAATATCATCCGGATACAAAAAGCACTGAGGGCCAAACAGGGATAAAATGACAAGACTAAATTTTTTACCTGCATTGGAGCAGAATTTCTACCCGTTTAATCCTGTAACATACATTAAAGTCAATATTGCAGAACCAACGGAAGTAAAACTTTTTGTGTATGACATTACGGGTCGGAAAATTCAAAGAATCGGTTGACAGAACACCCGCTTTGACCTCTTCGTCTCAGATATTGTTAAAAAGGGATAATTGTTCTGATTGGTCCGTTATCGTCACCGGACTATAAACGCCATAAAGGTTATATTTGCTTCTCAGCTTTTCCAGCTTCTTGTTGATGTCCCGGGAATAGCTGACATCAAGTGTGGAGGTTTCGTATAGTCTGGAAAGTGCCGGATATACATCCGGGAAGTGATCCTTGATCAGTGCCAGAAATTTAGGTTTCACCGCCCCTCTCAAAAACAAAAAACTGGTAACTACATTGTCGATTCCATATTCTTTTGCATATCTGAAAGTAGTATCCAGATTTATATCTGTATCCGACAAATATGGAATTATGGGCATAAATCCGAGCGTAGTACTTCTGCAGACTCCCCTGAATTTAGCGAGCATTTCGACCCTTTCGATGGCGGGTGATGCCCCCGGTTCGACAACTTTGCGAATGGATTCATCAAAAGTTGAGATACTTGTCGAAATATCAACCGCGGTTACTTTTGACAGCTCCCTGATAATCTCAAAATCGCGCAATATCAGCGTGGATTTGGTTTGAAGGAAAATTGGGGTCTTATACCTTTTTATGACATCATAAATCTTTGGCAATAGTTCATATTTCTTCTCAATGTGTTGGTATAAATCAGTGGTTCCGCCAATTTTTATTTGTTCCCGATTCCATTTTTTCCGCCGCAATTCATTCGCCAGACAATCAGCTGCATTCGTTTTTACCAGGATATCTTTAAAGAAATCATCAAGCCCGAGATATTTATGAGAATATTGGGCAAAACAATACCTGCATCCAATGGTACATCCCCGGTATGGGTTTAAATCCCAATTGGTCGGAAATCCCTGTGAATGATAGGTCAGCACTGTTTTGGATTGCACTTCTCTTACCACGGATGCAAATTTGGAAAGTTTTATGGAACTATTTCACTTTTGCCGGGCTTTTTCACGTTAAACAGAAAAGATCGCTGCAACGATTTGTTATATTTGCCTTGCTCAACAATTGATGTATCTTAACCTCTTGTGCACCATTTCATAAACAGGGTGACAGGAAATATTAAAACACAAAGAACATGAAAAAATATGATGATTATCTTGAAAAGATCCTGACGGCAGTTTTCGGAGGAATCGGAACCATTGCAATCTTCATTAATTTATTACTGAAAGGTCTTACCAGCGAAAACATCCTTGACGCAGTAAAGGATATTGCCGGGCTGGTAGTTGTCATTGCAGTGTTTTTAGTCGCAAACAAATTATTCAGAAAAGGGGAAAAGTTTGATTTTATCAGGTTGTTTGAATCACATCTGAAAGACTGGATAAATCAAAACGATTACCTGATCAGTGATGAAAATATCGACGAAGAGGGTAAAGGCAAATTCAATAAACGGTATTGTTCAATGGTGATTGACCATTCAAATATCGTTACCAGGAAAAAGCGTGCAAAAGATGCAACACCAAAAAAAGAAAAGGGGGCATTCGTATATTTACCATATAAAGATGAGGAAGGGATGCTTAGAAATGAATTTGAATTCAGGTTCAATGAACGAACTTTTGACCGACAGAATATATACAGGACCGAAAGTGGAGAAGTGGACTTAAAAGCTATTATTGAAAGAATTACTTCAAGAATAGACGATAATTTCATGCATCTGCAAATTGATGCAAAAGCAAATCCTTCATATAAAACAATTACAGTTTCATTTGAAAAAATGGGCCGGACTGAAGAAAACGCAAGGAAGTTGATCGACCTCGTTGAATTTGTTAAAACACTCGTACTGGCATTGGCATGATCGTGAAACTAATCATGAATATAGGAGTGATAATACTTCTTATATGTTCACCGGTTATGTCACAAACTGAAGATTCCGCATCATTTTCTGCAGACAGGCCCGGATTTGCCACATCTCCCGAAATAATGGACTTCAGAAAAGTTCAACTGGAAAATGGGTTTCAATACACAAACTCCTTTAATGGAAAAATTCATCTCGAGAACTATCTGTTTTCCTCCCTCCTGGTCAGGTACGGAATATTGAAATTTGCGGAATTTCGCCTCCAGACTGATTTTGCTTACAACATCGTCAAAGACAGTGCAGGGTCAACTGTGGTGTATGGCCTCAATCCCGTTACCATTGGCACGAAGATCAAACTACTTGATCAGCAAAAGGTAATTCCGGAGATTTCGTTGTTGTGCAATCTGACCCTGCCGTTTATCGGGAAACAGGAATTCCTGCCAAAAACTTTTACCCCGGCTTTGTTTCTGCTGATGTCTAATAACCTTACCGGAAATCTGAACCTGTGTTACAATTATGGGGTGACCTGGTCTGGCCGCCCTGAACCACTCCTTCATTTTTACGCGGTTTGTTTTGATATCGGGCTGCATCCGAAATGGGATGTATTCGTTGAGGGATATGGCTATGCAGCACTGCATGCATATCCTTCCTGGAATTTGGATACCGGGGTAGCATTTCTCATTACCGACCACCTGCAGGCAGATTTTTCCGTATCCGGATCCATCACGGAGATTCCTGAAATCTATCTGCTGAGCATGGGGATTGCATGGAAGATCCCGGGGAAAAACAAGCCCAATGACGGTTTGACATTCTTTAAACCAAATAAAAATGTACTATAACCTGACGCTATGCCACGGAAAATCAAACTCATGATTTCAAGTCGTTGTTCTGACCTGTTGGAGGTAAACAATGAACAAATCTCATTTACTAACCTGAGAAAATACTTACTGGACGAGATAAAAAAAGAACGGTTCCTCAACATGCAATTCTTTGAAGTGGTCATCAGTGAATACATCATTGAACCCTTGGGTGATACATCATGGGATACCTGTTTGAAGGAGATTGCCGACAGCGACATTGTGGTAGTGTGGTTTACCGGGCATGAAGGCTTTAAAAGCCCCGGAAAGAGCATTGGCATCTGCCGTGCAGAGTATATTGAAGCCTTGCAAAGCAATCCCTCCAAAGTATTCCTGCTCGATTTCAGAGAGATAAAAATTCTCAGCTCATCCGGGGTTGAATTTGACAAAAGCATAAAATACGAATCTGAATTTGCCCGGGAAATCAGCAGGAGCGACAAGTGGCTTCAAATCACAGAATTGAAGAAATGCACCACGATTGAAAATCTTATGGCGGAGGTAAGGTCGAAGTGCTTCGGAATTCTTTTTTCCGCAATTTCAAACTTTGTTATTTCCGGTAGTACTACTTTACGTCAAACAGTCCATACTTTTGGAGAGGGGCTGGTATGGAATAAACTGAACTACAGGTTCCGTCAGGAGGCAATCGGGCATTATCTTACAAAAACTGTTAGCAACTACCTGGCTGAATCCGATTTCAAACCTTTGCAAAACGCTTTTATCACCCATGCCATGCCTGATGCCATGTCGGTGGCAGAGGCAAGGGAGATGGTTGGCCGCCCCTTCCTCAAAGACCTGGAATTTCTTCCAAAAACGGACATCGGCCCTGTTCATATTGTTGGCGTTTATAAAAATGCAACAGAAACGCAAATCAGGGATATTATTGGTCATCAGGATGTGGCAATTATTCAGGATGGCTTTGGCTTTTATGTATGGGATCTGGTGAATCATATCCAACTAATCTACATCATCCAGTGCAAGGACCCCGAAGTTACGGTATTGCAAACGCAAGCCTTTTTCACATGGCTAAGGGTACAGGATGAGACACGTTTTGTCATTGACAGGGCAAGACGGAGAAAGGAGATATTAAAAACTATCGATGCCCAGAAGGTGGAGTTGAAAGGAACATTGCTATAATCGGAATGAACAACCCGGAACCCATTGTAATCCGGAAATAGTTGTGTTTTACGAAGAAAAAAACTGGAGATTCGTCTTTTTTACCTGTACAACAGGATCATAAATAAAGGTTACATTTTTTTAATATCATAATTTCTTATCTTAGCTAAATATTTCATTAATAATGACTTATTTTCCTGTATTTCCCCGGATGAATCAACGTTAAGTAATTCACAATTAGTTTCATTGCCATGAAAAACATCGTGACCTTGTTAATCTCATTCTTGCTAACGGGAATGAGTGTTTTTGCCCAGGTTGGCATCAATACCGATCAAAGCACACCGGATCCTTCTGCCGGGTTGGATGTGAAGTTCACCAACAAAGGGTTCCTGCCACCCCGGATGACCTTTGCGGAGCGAAATGCCATTTCAAGCCCCGCAGAAGGCCTGGTGGTTATTTGCACGAATTGTAAAACAGATGGAACAGGTTGCATATCCATGTATCTGGGAGGACAATGGCTGAACCTGGCCGGGAACTGTGACTTGCCTGCCACACCTGCCACAGCGAACCTTGTTCCAACGAACGCACAGATTATCTGGAATTGGAATCCTGTTCCGATTGCGACCGGCTATAAATGGAATTTCGTCAACAATTATTTAACAGCAACCGATATGGGCACTGCAACGACGAAGACCGAGACAGGGCTTAACCCCAACATCGCCTGCACCCGTTATGTGTGGTCGTATAATGCCTGCGGGAATTCGACGCCCGTCACCCTTACCCAAACAACCTTACCCAACCCACCTGTCACCAAAACCGCTATCACCTGGTACTGGAACACCGTTCCCGGAGCAACCGGCTATAAATGGAATAGTGTCAATAATGAAAGCACAGCAATCAATGTGGGAAATAACACTTTTAAAAATGAAACCGGACTAACCTGTCACACTGCTTATACACGCTATGTATGGTCATACAACAGCGGCTCAACCTCCCTCTTTCCGGTTACCCTTACGCAAACAACTTTAGGCTGCTTTGACTGTGGAATATCTCTCAATATCAACCACTTAACATCAGGCGGTGTTGCACCGGTTGATAAGGCAGTGACCTATGTCACGGTGAACGGCATCCCGGGCGAACTTACCAATTGCTGGATCGACCGGAATCTTGGTGCCAGCCAGCAGCCCACTGTGGTTAACGATGCTGCTGAGGCTTCGGCAGGGTGGTACTTCCAGTTTAACCGCAAGCAGGGATATCAATACATCAGTTCCAGAATTCCATCAACCATCTGGACAAGTTTCATTAGTGAAAATTCAGATTGGACCATCGCCAACGACCCTTGCGCGAAGGAACTTGGCACTGGTTGGCGCATCCCAACCCAAACGGAATGGTCCAATGTTGATGCCAGTGGCGGGTGGACAGACTGGAACGGACCTTTTGGCTCTGCTTTAAAAATCCATGCTGCCGGGTTCCTGGTCTTTTCGGATGGTTTGCTTAGCGATCGCGGCTCGTATGGCTACTATTGGAGCAGCACCCAGTCCAATGCCACTCTTGGCTGGAACCTGAGCACCAGCTACTGGGGAAGCTTCCTGAAGGGCTATGATAAGCCGTACGGTTTTTCCAACCGTTGCGTAAACGACTATTAATCCATTTAAGTTATTTATCGCCCAAAAAGGCGCTTCATATTTAAACCTCGCACCGCTATAAAACACTGGTACCCCATGGAAATGCGGGAAGTGCCAACGGTGAGGCAGCTGCGAAAAAATGTTCGCAGTGAAACTACTTCCTGATTATTTTCACCGTTTCCAGATTCCGTCCCGACATCAAACTAACCACATAAATGCCCGGAGCCTGGTTTTCCAGAGAAAACTCTGATTTACCGGCACCTGTCAGTTGCTGGCTGAGTACCTCCTTACCCATGATGTTGTAAATTCTAACCAGTGACCGGGCACCTGTATTTTCTCCGTAAAATTCCAGTGTAAATTTGCCGGTTGTCGGGTTCGGGTAAACAGTAAACAGCAATGATGCAGATTCATTAAATCCCGTCAACTGTTTTTCTTTTTCATCCAAGGGTTCATTCGGGATAACCGGAACCAGCGGGGCATAGCAATAATTGGAAGTCATGGTTATGTAAGCATCCAGGTATCCTCCCAATGCAACAGTAGTACCTGGTAGAAAATTGATTCTTTGTCCGGCAATAAAGGTTGCAGATCCGCCATTGTCAACATGGAATGTCGTGCCGCTCCCTGCAATGCTGATAGTTTGTATGGCATTATAGCATTTGTTTGTTCCGTTGGGTATCGTCGAATTCTGCACAACTGTGTTTGTTGGAACAGGCGTCACACAACAGTATGCTTGTATGATTGAATAATCATCCACTCTCCATCCTGCTGATGCCACCGAGTTATCCGATGCCATTCGGAATTTTAACACACATGGCAATCCTGCAGATGCAGGAGGGAAATTCACTGTGGTGGTAAGGAAGTTACCACTGGCTCCTGTCCATGCATTTCTGGATGCAAGCGGACTGCTAAAGGCGGAACTAATGGTACCACTATAACCGCCCGTTACAAAAATGCCACCTGCTGCAATTATATCCTGGAAAGCCCCGCCGTTGATGGAAATCTCCAATACACCGCCATCGTATCCGTTTTCGAAGTTGTAATTGTTGGCAAAGGAACATTTTGCAGCAGCACCAGGAATAAATGAGGGGGTAAGTATCTGCTTATCAGAAGCAACTGCAGGATCATCAATGAATAGTGCATTGGGTAATGAAGCTGCAACAGGTGTTGGCGTACCTGCATTGGAGGTCACCCATAATGGTGCGGGACCAACCGCATTTGAAGCACTCCATCCCAAAGGTAATGCAGGTGCCACAACGCCATCAAAATTCTGACTGGAAACAACAGCTGTCGTTCCCAGTGTGAAATTCCAATGGGAAGTACCCAGATTGGTTGCTCCATCCTGCCAGTTGATGTAGACAGTAATAGTTCCGCCACAGGAAGGAGAGGTGTTGGCGAAAGTAAAACTGTGGCAAACCGCTGATCCGCCTGCAGTCACCACTCCATAGTTTTGAGGTCCGCTGATCGGAGCAATGCCACCGGAGGCCTGCATGGTACCGACCAGGTTCGCGGTATTGCCGGTTCCGGTATTTAATGCACAAAAACTTACCGTTACTGTTTCACCCGGATCAATCACACCGTTATTCAGTACACAGCCTTCTGCGGTCAGTGTCGCAATTCCCGAAGTAATGACCGGTGTGGGACCAGCATTTGTAGCAGCAACCTGTGCCCACCATGTTCCAAAACGACTGTTATTATCTGAAAAAGCACCGGGAAACCCGATATATGTGGATGCATATTCCTGTGTTGTCCATAATGAATTATCCACCGGGTCTAAACAAGTCTGGCTGTAATCCCCCCATCGGGCGCGCCCGCTTGTGTAATCTTTCCAGTAACGGGATTCACCACTATGAAAGATAAGCGGATCCTCCAGTGTATTGAGCGGGGTGATCATTTGCCTGGTTGAATACCCCGCGGTGGGAAACATGGTTGAATTATCAGACATGGAATACCCGATAAGCACATCCTCGTTTTTATTCACGGCAATGGAACTGAACCAGCGGTGCTGGCCGGCCACTGCCCCCGTTCTGCCTCTCTGTAAAACAGTACCAAGAGATGCAGCATTGCCATTCAGTTCCCAGTATTGAACATCCGTATGTGTTACATTGGTTAATGTGGCCCCTGCAGGGAAAGCGCAATGCTGGGAACACCAGATATTGCCATTCATCATCACGGCACTGCTCACTCTGGCATCATTTGCCGCTAATCTGCGGGTCTCCGGTGCCATCTGGGGTATTGAACCCGGACTACCCATATTTCCCGAGGTCCAGGCTTCAGCGGGGGGTGCTGTCGGAAATACGGCAGATCCGGTGTTCCACACTGCACCGGGTATGTTCCCTGTTACAGTCGTCAACCGTAACGAAGTGTTATTCCATGACTGAACAATATAAACTGTTCCGGGAGTGGGATTGCCGATGGTTGAAAATGGAGGATAATAGACCGTCACCGGACGCGGGCAATCGCCTTCACCGCTACCCATTACGATCGACTGGGCATTTGTTCCAAAAGTAATCACCGTGCCCGCAAACATCGCCGCTTTATCGATCAGGTAAATATCAGGGCCGGTGTATGTGGTGCCACTCGCGAACTTACGTCCACCGATCACAATTTTCGAATCATCATATCCCAGGTACGGGTGATCCAACAACCCGCCTGCAAGGGGGACGAAAGTGATGGTTCTCCATGTACCTGTAGGGTCTGAAGTGTTGGATGTCATCAGAATGACAGGATTGTTGACACCTGCGCAGCCTATGGCGGCAAAGATCCATCGCTGGGCAGAGGGGTCAAAAAACAGCTGCGGGTCACAAGTGGTGGCAACTCCCGTAAATGCGGAAAGGGTCACCTGGCTGATCTGAGCTCCGCCAGTTTTTGCATGGATTTTAATAAAATTATTGGTAGCCGTTACTACATGGTCAATACCTACAGCCCCATAAGTATCAGGGGGGATGGAGCCGGCAGCATCCACAACTCCCAGCCAATTCTGAACAGGAGCCCTGGATGCGGTTATTGTTGCATCAAGGCCAGTCATCGGTTTCACAGGGAGAGGTTCCGACATTTTGATTAATGCATCAGCCGGAAATGGCTGAGGCCCCAGGGTAAAAGTATTCATGCCTTCTTCATCTGCTTCTTCGCGGGGACAGGTTGGACAGAGTCTTATCAATTCCGGATGAGCTGCTTCATAAGTAGCCAGGGCACTGAAATTGATAACGGTATCCCTTGTAATAGTTTGCGCTGTTATTAGTTTCATGGTTAATAAGAAAAATGCCAATAAAGTAAAAGCTCTTTTCATATATGGGGTTTTGAAGGTTACAAAAAAATTGAATTGCCCCGGAAGTCTCTTTTTCCAGTATTCCAATCATAATGGAAAGATCTGAAAGTGAGGGCACGGTTTCCTCTATAAAATATTACAGGAAAATATAGAAACTCAAATAAACAGATCGCTTCGGGTGAGGCAAAGGTAAGTAATTTTTCAGCAAATCGGTATTGTAATACCGCTTTTAGCTGTTTTTAACTTTTTATTGTATTCATAGCAGGCCACTATATAAAAACATTCAGTTTTCCGTCCGGTGCCTAAAGGGCAATAAGCCCGGATTGCCTGAATGTGTTTGATAATAGAGGAACAGCTTATGCGCGAACGGCTTCTATATTCATTCATGTCGTGCGATTTTTTGTCTACAACTATTGTGTTATGGAAATGTAAAAAGTAAATGCAGTCAATTCAAATAATAGTTTTATTTTTATGAACAAATCGCCCGTAATCATCGTGACAGGCAGCTGACTGCCTGCGGTTGGATTACCCAGGCACGGCGTAACTCTCTGGAAAAGTGAATACAAAAAGGAATAAGCTACTGTATTTATCAGATAATTATTATAATATATCGTATATATCGTACATCAACATATTAAGTTCCCTGCAAAAAAGTAACATCTTAAAAACACCTGCAAATGAGCTTTCTAATCAGTATTTCGGAAACAATAAAAAATAACACAGTTTTATCAGCTATATTAGCCGTAATTGGCCCGTTATCAGGGTTTTTACTAACAAGGATCTATGATCGGTTTTTTACAGAGAGGTTCCTGTCCAAAAGTGCTTTGCTTGAAAAATTGCTTGACCAAAAATTATCTAAAACAGGGATATACCGGTTAAATGATGATTTAATAACTGCTATACTCAACCTGCAAAACTTATTCAGGAATAACCTTTCAACCGTTGATAGTCATACATCCGTAAATTACAACCATCGCTTTTTTGCAAAAAACATCAGTGAAGATATTTCTTCGACGAATTGTCCTGCAAATTCAGAAAATCAGCACGTGTTTTTTTATGATTCCGAAAGTCTCAGTCAAAAAGCAATTTACAACCTTGATTCACTGGTTCAGGCTTTGAATAATTCGTTTACAAACCATTTTTCAGATAAAAAAACCGATAATCTTCTGTTTCAAAATAAAAAGGTGATCAATGAGAATATTAAAATGATTTTCTGGATAAATGTAACCAATTACTTTCCAGAGGACCACTCTAAACTGAATGAAGATTTCAATATTGTCAATGAAGTTATAAAAAAATGGCTCCCCGGAACGATCTTGATTTTGGAATTTTATGCCTCAGATGATCTATTTAATATGCCAAAAGCTTTTATAAACGATATAACCTGCATAAATAAAAATGGCAAGAGGGTTGACAATGCATATACAGATATAATCTTGTACAGAAACCAAATCTATAAAGATTTTAAAAAAGGGTATATGTTTGGAGAATTGACTCATGGTCATGAAAATATTCCCGTTGAAATAATAAATCCGCGTGTATATGAGGTTACCCATTCATTCAACGGGGATATTTTTAATCTGTTTGGTTCTCCCGGAACCGGAAAGACATTTCTGGCAAAATGTATCATTGATGAAAAGTTGAAAGCAAGGGGATTTTTTATCATAATCAATACCATTGAACTAGTAAGCACTTTTATTGAAAATGTAAAACTGGATATGGACAGGAAACAGTTTTACACATCCGTTTTAAATATTATCATGGATGGCCGGTACAAATTGCGCCCTTCTTTTTGTGCCGACACGAATGAATACATTATGAACACCAGGTTTGTATTAGGAAAGTTACTCGAGGATAACGCGCAAACAATTTATATCGTTATCGATGACTACTATTTATACAAAGACGCTATTGAAAGAACAGTGATTGATGTTTTAGAAAAAAAGTGGGGCGTTAAATTTCTTATCATTGGTCGTCCCCTATGCATCGATTTATGTGAAAAATTCAACAAAACAATAGGAAAGTATGAGTGTAAAAGCTGGGATAGGGAAGAAGCATTCAGAATTATCAATGCATGGACCAACAGGACAAATTCCGAAATCGAAAATGCTTTAAAAATTGAATGGTTAGCAAAAGAAAATAAATTCTCAATTTATTTGCTGCGATTAATTGTCAACAACATTGACAATATAGAAGGGCGCACCCTGTCAGATATATTACGAAAAGAGATTATACATTCGCTGGAACCAGTATTCAATAAATTAATAGGCTCCATCAGCAAAAAACAACTTTCATTTGAGGAATTAAAAAATAGTTTAGAAAACCTTATTTCATCAAAAAGAAGTCTAGAGGAAGTAACCAATGAAATAAAACATCTGTTGCAAAAAGAAACAAATGTTGACATGGATTTGTTTATAAATAAAATTGGGGAACTCTCCTGGGCAAGCCGGTTTCAAATTACCGGAAATATCGGAATCCTGTCAAATGAGCTTTTTGAAAGATATCTGCCGTTTTTAGACATCCTGTTATTCCGAAAAGTTGCATGTGAGGCCAATATATTTAAATCCAACCAGGGTATCGGCAGTTTAGACTGGAGTGACAGTTTAATTGCAGACGGTTGCCTGGCAATTCTTCTCCGAAGAAACCTCCAGATTATCAGCAATGAACAGGCAAAATATCAGGAGTTTTCAGGGATGATGGAAGGGTTAAGAAATCAAAACTCCTTAAATATTCTCAGTCTGGTGCTGGACAGTGATGCAATTATACAGTTATCCCGAATCATCGGCTATACAAATTATGACCGGATTGATTTGATAGATGAATTACTAACCGACCAAAACATTGACCGCCTAAAAAAGGAAAACAAAACGCAAAACCTGTCGATCGTTCTAATTGAAAGTTTTAAAAAAAATGAAGACCCCAGGCACATGGTGAAAATTGCAAAGGTTGTAAAGAGGCTGTCTGACATTGACAACAATTTTAAAAGCTATTTATTTCAAATGGCAGGCTTAGATAATTTTATTGCAAAAGTTGCCCAATATGTTTTAGCCACAGAATACGAAAACAAGAATGAATTTTATCAACAGCTTGATTATTTAGGCGTTGACAAATTTTATTCTACCAATATTTCCATATCTATGTGGCAACAGATGGATTATCATTCATTGTTATTACGACTAAATGCATTATTAAATTTCAGTCAGGACGGATTAAAAAAAATTGAGGAACAATGGTTGTATTTTATGAGCAAACATAGTTTTGATGGTACCCTTGCTTTAATCAAAGCCATCCTTTTTGACTCATCGATTACCGAGTCAGATTTGAACATCAAATTAATTCGACTTTCATTAGTATATATCGCGAAACAAAGAACTCCGGGAAATATCATTCAATTGAAAGAGTACTTTAGCAGTCTGCTGCTTGAATGTTGGAGCAAACAGAAATATTACTTTTGTAATGCACTGATAAAACATTTTGTATTTATTGATTCCCCGGATCTGGTTTTTCCAGACATCGATTGGGTAATAAGCAAAACCAGTAAGTTTGGTTTACCTGTAAGTCCTTATGGTCCGCTGACATTTGGTGAAATAATGAAAATTCTGCCTGAAAATGCAAAGGCATATAAAATTGGGAAAATTGAACAAATTGCCAATCAGGCTGGTTATACTCAGACTTTAACATGGGTTGATGATTTAGAGCTCGTATCCGACAATTTCATTGGAAACAATATCCACGAATTGCAAATGCCGGCTAATTTCAAACTTGCTAACTTTTCAAAAAACCCAATCCACCTGGAAACTGCCACTGTTGATGATTTTCGTGGTGAACATATCAGGAAATTCTACTGGCGACCTGTCCATTATTTTTAACGAATCTGGATAGTAGAGGTCATATCTAACGATGATTGGTAGCATAAAAATACCGGATACTGTTTTTTAGTTCTCATAAAATATTAATCTGGATCCCTCCAGTTCCCTGAAGGGATTCCTTATATCACAAGATCCATCAGATCTGTCTAAAAAGATGAAACAGTGTATCAGGGAAGAATAGCCGGATAAAATTCCCATCCTGCACTTTTTTTAGCCCCGCTGGTTCTTGATGCTGTTGAAAATATTGGTTTCAATGCCGGGAGAAAAAAAAGCCGTTACCGTTCAATAAGGAAACTCAAAACTTCAATGATATGAAAAAGATCATTTTGTTTTTGTTGGGAATCATTCCCATTGTTGCCTACACCCAAAATGAGTCGTATAATTCAATCCAACAGGATTTTGCATGGAAATATGTTGGGAATCCCGGGTTTTCAGCCGGCATGGTGAATACTACGCGCCTTGCTTTCAGCTCATCTGGAGAACCTTATGTCGCTTTTTCGGATGGTGCAAACAGCCAGAAAGCAACCGTGATGAAATTCAATGGAAACAATTGGGAACCGGTCGGAAACCCGGGTTTTTCGGCAGATTTCATGATGTACATTTGTCTTGCCTTCAGCCCTGATAATCAACCTTATGTTGCTTACATGGATTGGGGAAATTCCCGAAAGGCAACGGTAATGAAATTTAATGGAACCGAATGGGTGAATGTTGGAATACCGGGTTTTTCGGCCGGGAGGGTTGGATTTTTAAGCCTTAAATTCAGTTCAGCGGGAGAACCATATCTGGCTTTTGCCGACTCCGTTAAAAATTATAAAGCAACCGTGATGAAATTCAACGGCAGTAACTGGATGACAGTCGGGAATGCAGGTTTCTCGGCAGCAGCGATTATGTTTGCAAGTCTTGCCTTCAGTCCTTCCGGGGAACCCTATGTTGCTTACACGGATTATATGAATTATGCACAAAAGGCCACTGTCATGAAATTTAATGGCGTCAATTGGGTAACAGTTGGAAATCCGGGTTTTTCTGACGGAATTGTTACATACACGGAACTTGCATTCAATTCTGCCGGTGAACCTTATGTTGCCTATTCAGATCGTTCAGATTTTTCGGATAAAGCAACAGTGATGAAATTTGACGGGACAAATTGGTTATGCGTCGGATCTCCACGTTTCTCGGCAGGAGTAGCTCAATATTTAAGTTTGATTTTCAGTCCCTCCGGCAGCCCGTTTTTATCTTATCAGGATTGGGGATATTCTTATAAGGCAACAGTAAAGAAATTTGATGGCACCAATTGGGAAAATGTAGGAATCGCAGGGTTTTCCGAGGGAGAAGCGAGATATACGTGCCTTGCTTTCAGTCCATCCGGTAAACTGAGTATGGCTTTTACGGATTACGCGAATTCAAGTAAAGCCTCGGTTTTAAAGTATGATTCGGTTTATGTTGGATATGCTGAGCAAAATGGGCAACGGTTCGCTTTGTCTCCAAATCCTGCATCCACCCTGGTAACAATCGGGATAAATAACTTTTTAAGTAATATGACCTGCCTTGAAATATTTGACAGTAAAGGAATAAAAATGTTTGAAAGTCAAACACATGAAAAAAACTTCCTTCTTAATATCCAGGATTATCCGCCCGGATTGTACATCGTTAAATTAAAAACAGCTTATTCAGTTATTGTTGAAAGGCAATTAAAATATTAACGCCTGGTAATGAGCAGCCAGCCGCATAAGTTCCACAGATACCGTTGATTTTACCGGGTTGACCGAAAAAAGTTGCTTCTTGAGGATGAAGGGCATATTTTTATGTTGGTTTAACCCGGCCCCGGCGACCCGCTCCTTTTATGGGAAGCCGGTTCCCTTACAATTACAATGTCAATAAATATCTAAAGGTAACCCTATGAAAACGAACCTTTTCACCCTTGCCCTGGTCCTCCTGATCAATGTCGTCACGCAAGCCCAGCACCCGAACATTCAGATAGGATTTTCAAACGAATGGCCCAATGAACCTTCCATTTGCATGAATCCCTCCAATCCTGACGAAATCCTGATCGGCGCAATTCCAGACAACTACTACACAACTAACGATGGTGGATTGTCATGGCAGCATGGAGTGATCACATCAACCTACGGGGTAAACGGAGACCCTGTCGTGCTGGCCGACAACAGCGGCAATTTTTACTATTTTCACCTTGTTCCCGACCTGAGCCGTGTTGTTTGCCATAAGAAGCAGGGAATGACATCGGCCTGGTCAGACGAGTCCTTCACGGCTGTATACAACGACTACGATATTGACAAAGAATGGGCGACTTATGATCCGGTAACAAATAATCTCTACACCTCCTGGACAAGATTCAACACCTGGGCCAGTTCAAATCCCCAGGATTCTTCAGATATCTTTCTTGCCAGATCTGTCAATGGCGGACTGTCATGGGACTCCCAAAAGCTCATCAGCAGTGTCGGCGGAAACGCCTCAGCCGGATTTGGGAGTGTTCATGGGTCCTACCCGACAACCGGTCCCAACGGGGAGGTATATATCACCTGGTGGAGTCCGGCCGGTATCATGTTCGATAAATCAACCGACCAGGGAGAAACCTGGCTGGATAACGATATCAATATTACCGGTTTCCCCGTTCAGTGGATCGTTGGCATCCCGGGAATCCAAACAGGGGTGAGTTTCCCGGTCACTGCCTGCGACCGCAGCAACGGACCGCACAACGGGACTATTTATGTAACCTGGAGCGACAAACGAAGCGGTGCGAACGACGCTGATATCTGGCTTGCGAAATCGATCGACGGAGGCGATTCCTGGTCGGCTCCGAAACGCGTAAATGACGATGCCCCGGGAAGGCATCAGTTTTTTAACTATGTCACCGTGGACCAGGTGACGGGGAAAGTCTATGTCGTTTTTTATGACCGCCGGAATTATACAGACACAAAAACCGATGTTTACCTGGCCATTTCGGACGATGGAGGAGAGACGTTCTCAAATTACAGGATCAGTGACTCGCCTTTCGCCCCTTATGGAACACTTTTCTTCGGTCATTACATCGGTGTTGCAGCCCGCAATGATCACGTTTTTGCCACATGGATGCGCATGGATGCAGGGGAATTGTCGTTGTGGGGTGTATCCATTGATCCGGAAACTGTCGGGATGCCAACAGAGCCCGCGGTACCTTATTCGCTGGCGCAAAACACGCCCAATCCCTTCCATGAGTCAACTTTCTTCTCCTTTAAACTCGAAAAAAACTCAGATGTGACCCTGGTGGTACTCGACTTTTCCGGGAAAAATGTGGCCACGATCATCGACCATGAAACCTACAGCGCCGGCAAATACAGCATCAGTTTTTCACCCGAAAAATATAATTTGTCTTCAGGGATTTACCATTATTCCCTGGTCACAAACCAAAAAACCATCACCAGGAAAATGATCTATGTGAAGGGATGAAATGGTAAAATATCTGCCATTTATGATTATTTTTACTGCGGCTATCCTTTGACTCTTTATACTGACAGTCAGATTCAACTGAGTTATGCAGATGAACTTAATCGACCTTTTCAAGAATGCTGTATCTGATTTTCCTGGCGGGATTGCCATAAAGGGCAGCAATTTTTCATTTTCATACGGCGATTTTGATGCCATAACGCATAATTTTGCTTACCAGCTTATAGCTAAAGGTGTTCGGCAAGATGATATTGTAGGCATGTGCATCGAACGTTCACCCGAAATGCTTGTTGGTATTTTTGGTATTCTTAAGGCCGGAGCAGCATATCTGCCAGTCGATGCATCCAATCCACCCAAACGGATTGTTTCCCTTTTGAACGATGCCGGGGTTAAATGGATAGTTACTTCTTCCGGTTTGTCAGATTTTGTTTCAGCCCTTGGTTTTTTACCTGTCGTACCCGATTGTTCAGTTCCCGCAAGTTTAAATACAACGGTTTTACCGGTGATTTCCGGGGATGCAACAGCGTATGTACTTTTTACCAGCGGTTCAACCGGCACACCAAAAGGGGTCCTTATTTCACACTCCTCAGTGGTCAATCTCCTGGTCTACATGCAGGAGCATTATCCCCTGGAACAGGGAGATCGGGTGATGCTTAAGTCACCCTATACCTTCGATGGATCGATTTGGGAGTTGTTCGGATGGATGAAGATGGGGGGTACATTGTTCGTAACACCTGAAGGAGCTGAAAAAGATCCGGGAAAATTGTCTGAAATTATTGAAAAGGAGAAAATCGGGTTCCTGTTTTTTGTGCCATCGATGCTGAATGTATTTACAGCCTATTGTGCTTTGCATAAAACCTCTTTTGATTCATTGAAATGGGTGTCGGTGGGCGGAGAGGTGTTGCCGGTATCGTTGGTCAATGCTTTTTATCAGTTGTTTGATTATCAAAAAGTGAAGCTGATCAATGTGTATGGACCAACTGAAACAACTGTTTATGCTACAACCTATTGTTGTATTCCGGGTGTGAAAAGCGGTAAAATTCCGATCGGGAATGCAGTAACCAATAATGCGATATACATTGTCGATGAATTTCTTCATGCCGTTCCTGAAGGACAGGAGGGTGAGATATGTATCGGCGGTGCCGGTGTTGGAAAAGGCTACTTAAACAGGCCGGAACTAACTGCCGAAAAATTCGTGGAAGACAGCATCGCGGGCACCGGGAAAATGTACCGCACCGGCGATTTTGGGAGAAGAAACGAAAATGGCCAGTTTGATTTTATCGGAAGGCGGGATTTCCAGATAAAATTGCGCGGTCTGCGGATTGAAACCGGCGAAATTGAACATGCGCTTTTACAATTTGACGGAATCGCCGAATGCGTGGTCCTGATGTTGAAAGATGGTCAGGGTGATGATCGCTTAACGGCCTATTTGCGTTTGCAAACCACCGATCCTGGTCCGACCGGAAACTGGTATCCGGCACCCGGGAATTATAAGGTGCAACTCACAACCCATTTACTTGAGTGGCTGCCATCGTACATGCATCCGTCGGATTATATTATTTATAAAAGCTTCCCACTTACCGCACATGGGAAAATTGACAGGGCCGCATTTGTTCAGAGCTGGGAAACAGGTATAACCTTTGAAGAAAAAACCCATGAAACGGCTACTGAAACTGAATCAATGATCAGGAACCTGTGGCAAGCCGTCACGGGTAAAAAACATATCGGCCTGCATGAGGACTTTTTTGCAACCGGTGGTCATTCATTAAAGGTAATTCAGCTGATTACTTTGATCATCAGGGAGACAGGACATGAAGTGCCGATCAGGGATTTTTACGACGGGATCACGATAAGTTCGATGTCGGAGCAGATCGATCATGGTAGGTACCTCAAAGTGCGGTCACCCGAAAAACCAGTGAAATCGGATGTCAGGCAAACAGTTTTTCCCCTCACTCCGGTACAAACCGAAATGTGGATCATGAACAGTATAGATGATACAGGACTGTCGCACAATATCCAGGTTGAATTTACGCTGGTGGGCCAGCCTGATATTGAACGGTTCAAACAATCGGTCGTCCAAACGGTTCAGCACGAGGAGATGTTCCGTTCGGTTTTTGAAGTGGACAATGAAGTTCCGGTTCAGCATTTGTGTCACAGGGTCGAAGTTAATATTCCGGAGGTCGATTTAAGCAAAACAGAACCTGCCGCCAGAACAGGTAAATACAATGAAATTGTGTTTGCACATGGCAATACCCTGTTTGACTTGGACAAGCTGCCATTGTTCTCGTTTATCTTCATCAAATGGTCTGAAAATGAACACAGGCTGCTGGTGACTGTGCATCACCTGATTTTCGATGGCTGGTCGTTGCATCTGTTCATGAAACGAATTGCCAGTTACTACCTTCATGAAATGCCGGAAGAACCTGCCTGGCGAAATGCCGACTATGCTTTGTATCTCAGGCAACCGGAGGTTTTGAAAAGAACCATCAAAGAATTGGAATTTTGGACAAACTCATTGAAAGATATCCCTGCTTTTCTCTCCCTTCCTCAAAAACCACAGGTAAATTCAGCTAAAACAGGCAACCGGGGCGACAGACTCTGGTGGACCATGAGTAAGGAACTTTCAGCGAAAATCGATCAGTTTGCCCTTGCAACCCGTACCACCCCTTTTGTCGTTTTTATGTCTGCCTATCAGCTGGCACTTGCTGCTGCAGCCAATCAACACGACATTGTTGTTGGATCTCCCCTCGCCAACAGGAATAACAATATGATAACCGACCTTATCGGGTATTATACCAACATGGTTTGCATCAGGGGTTCCTGGGATGGTTCATCGAGTGTTTTAAAAGTTATCGAAAATTGTAATACTCAGATTATCAATGCCTTTTCAAACTCCACGGTTTCTTATGGTGAAATAGCCAAACGACTGAACAAAAAAAACGGAATTGCCTTCAACTCGGTGTTTCATGCCATTTTTGTGATGCAAAACTGGCCTCACGACAACCTGGAATTACCGGGATTTTCACTCACTCAACGCGAAATTGGGAACAACACTGCGAAAACAGGCTTCCTGTTCAATGCCGAATACCGCGACGGCGCTTATGTTTGCTGGCTCGAATATGATACCGGACTTTATACCTCCACACTGGCAGAACAAATATCAAAAGCGATCACCCGATCGATCCGCGATATGATTGAAAACCCACAAACCAACATCGGTTCCCTTGAGCAACGAATCAAGGACGATCTTGAATTTGCCGATAATTTAACCTGTTATGTCGTGGGCGAGGGGCAGTTGGCTGCTCAATGCATCAAAATACTGGATGGTAACAAAATAAAGGTGCTTAAAGTAATTTCAGTTGACGACTGGTTGCTTTCAGCATTCAAGGCTATCTCGCTGCACGGCGATGCGCTCGCTGATGGTTTACTGAAACTTGAACCGGTCGATTATATATTCAGTATCAGCAATAGTATCATCTTAAAAAAAGAGTTTATTTCTCTGGCTAAAATAATGGCTGTCAATTATCACGATGCCCCTTTGCCCCGTTATGCCGGCATGTATGCAACCAATTGGGCAATCATTAACGGCGAAGAAACACACGGCATTGCATGGCATAAAATAACTGACAAAGTGGATGCCGGTGATATCGTTGAAAGCCGTTTTTTTAAGATGGAGGTGGACGAAACGGCCTTTTCGCTTAATACCAAGTGTTTCGATGCTGCTATTGATAGTTTTGAAAAACTTGTAAATTCGATCATTGCCGGAAGTGTGTCAGCATCCGCTCAGAACCTTTCCGAAAGAACATATCATGCACTGGGCTCCCGCCCACGGTTTTTCGGTTGTATTTCACCTGCTCAATCTGCAACAACTGTTGACAGGCTCCTGCGTGCCACCAACTTTGGCGGGCACAATGCCAATGAATTTGCACTCCCGTTACTCTTTGTAAATGGAAATTTCTACACCATTGCAAAAGCCAGGGTTTTAAGCGACTTGAAAGGACCTGCCGGTCGTATCAGCCATGCAGGCGGAAATCCTGGTTTCTTTTGCGATAATGGTTTTATCGTTCCTGAAATTATTTACAATAGCCGGGGCATAATCATCCCGGCGGAAGAGCTGCTGGCAACAGTCAAAACAATTCCGGTACCCGACCAGCATATCCTTGCGGAAGCCGGAACCTGTTTTTCAGCAATCGCAAAGTACGAATCATACTGGAAAAAACAACTCCTGCTGGCAGAATACGCCACATGGCCGGTCCTTTCCGGAGAACAAATACAACACGAAGCAACATTGTCTTTTGACCTTGAACTGTTTGATCTGCTGAGGCAGATTTTTCCGGAATATGACATACAGGACACGGTTACCGCTGTGTTTTGTATGTTTTTACTCAGGATGAGGGACGCAGACTCAGGCACCTTTGGATATATGCCAGCCGGTGACATCTCTCCATTATTAAGGCAAACGGAAATATTTGGCAGCGTTGTCCCTTTTACCGTTAACCTCCGGGAGGGTGAGGATTCAGTTAAGGCTATCAGCCGGACACTGAGTACTCTAAAAAGAACACGGGAAGCACAAACCTTCACACGAAGTATTTGCCTCCGGTATCCCGAATTGAAGGGGAAGGCCACCAGCAGACCGGAAATTGTGATAACCAACGAAGAGATTGATTTGGAGAACACCGGTGAGGGCGGAGTGCTGGTTTCAATTACCGGCCCGGGGATGAAGATATTTTCAACCAATCCCAACCGGTTTGGAGGCCTGCAGGCGTTTACGGATCATTTTATCTCTTTTCTCGGGAATTATGTTCCTGCACCCTCTGCCTCGTTTGCTGAATTGCCATTCATGTCACCTGCCTCCATCGATCGCACGATCCTGACCTTACAATCATCACCTGCACTCCCTCTGGTCATCACAAATGTGGTCTCAGCCTTCCGGGAAGTGGTGCAAAAATACCCGGATCATGTCGCTGTTTTTGATGCAGGAAACAGGTACAGCTACAGGACCTTTTCGAACGATATTGCCAGGTTGTCGGTCAGGTTGAGCGATATGGGGGTTGATAACAAGGTAGTTGCAGCTGTTTCCATTGAACGAAGCTATCATTATTTCCTTTCAATCATGGCAATTTTGCACTGTGGGGCGGCTTTTTTACCGGTCGATCCAAAAATGCCTGTCGAACGGAAAAAATTTATCTGTGAGAATGCAGGGGCTTCAGTGTTATTGATTGAAAATGAACAGGAAAGCTTAAAAACCGGAATAGAGGAGGTGGTCGTTTCGCAGTCACCTGTCAGCGCTGGCGGCAAAGCAGGGAATTTTCAAATGCCCAACCCGGAGGACATTGCCTATATCATATACACGAGTGGTTCAACCGGCCGGCCGAAAGGGGTTAAAATATCAAACCGGAATCTGGCAAATTTTATATCAGGTGCCATCCATTTATATCAGATAGGGCCGGCCGACCGGATCCTGCAGTTTTCAAATTTATCGTTCGATGCAAGTATCGAGGAGATATTTTGCAGCTTTTGCACAGGAGCCTCCCTGTATCTCCGTACGGAAGAGATGCTGGACCCGGTAGAACTGATACAATTTGCGGATCAACATAACATCACTGTGCTTGATTTGCCAACTTTTTTTTGGCGGAGGATGATCAGAACGGAATCTGTATCCTCTCTTCAGAACAAAGTGAAACTTATCATTGTCGGAGGGGAAGCGCTTTCACCTGCCGATGTCAATTACTGGAATTCTATTGACCCGGGCATCTCTCTGATAAATACTTACGGACCTACTGAAACCACCGTGGTGGCACTGGCCTGTAAAATAACACCAACTTCCGCAAAGAATGACTTTGTGCCAATTGGCCGGCCATTGCCGGGGTATATAATCTTTATCGTTGATAAGCAGAGAAATATTTTGCCCCCCGGGGTTGCAGGCGAGCTTCTCATTGCTGGCAATGGTGTGACACCGGGGTATGTAAATGAATTGAATGACAAGGCTTTTGTGTGGATAAACACGCCGAAAGACGGGCCGGTAAGGTGTTATTGCACCGGAGACAGCGTGTATTCCGATGACAATGGAATTGTTTATTTTCTCGGGCGGATTGATCATCAGCTGAAGATAAGAGGATACAGAGTTGAACCCGGCGAAATAGAATACCAGATATGTAAGTTGGACGGGATTGAAACATGTTCGGTTCTTCCGGGAGCTGAGCGAAATGGAGAGGTAAAACTGATCGCTTTTTACCAATCCGCCAGTCATGAGGTCTCCCCTTCTGCGTTTAAAATTGCACTGAAACCTCTGCTGCCTCCATACATGATACCCGATATTTTCGTAAAAATCGAGACCATGCCGCTCACCCCGAACGGGAAAATCGATAAAAGCAGACTTCTGGCAACAGCCATGTCAAAAGAGGTGGATGAACCGGTGCTGCTGGATGGGCCAACCAACGAAACGGAAGAATACCTGCTCGCTCTCTGGAGAAGAATACTGGGCAATCCGCATATCGGGATTCACGATGATTTTTTCGAAATTGGCGGTCACTCTCTGAAAGCAGTCACTTTAATGGCTGAGATAAAAAAAGATAAGGGAATAAAAATACCGCTTGCAAGCCTTATTCAGCACGCAACTATCAACAAATTTGCCCGGCTGGTTCTCCAGGAAAATAAGCAGGAATACTGGAATTGCCTGGTGCCTGTTCGTCCGGCAGGAAATAAAACCCCGATTTTTCTCATCCATGGTGCCGGACTGAACATTTTACTTTACAAATCACTGGCAAATCATCTTTCAGCCGATCGCCCGATCTATGCTTTTCAGGCAAGCGGCCTGGACGGAAGCAAACAATTCAAGACCAACCTTCATGATATCGCTGAAGAATATATCCGTGAACTGCTTCGGATCCAGCCTGACGGACCCTTTTTGTTAATGGGATTCTCGCTTGGCGGTTTTATTGCATACGAAATGGCCATGCAGCTTGTCAGCAGGGGGTTGACCGTGAAATTTACGGGTCTGATTGATTCTGTGTCATTTCTGGCGCGTTATTCAAACTCGTATGCTCATAGAATTGCCGTTACCGCACAAGGTATTGTTCTTAACCCGTTTTACCTGATTTGGCTTTATTTTAAAGAACCAAACACCGAAAAAAGACGGTTTATGAAGAACAAATACAAGAATATTCGTTTGACCATCACATATTATTTGGTCAGACTCGGCCTGGTCAAACGAAAAAACATCACCGAAGAACTTGATCAGATGTCTTTTCTTTCGGATAACATGAGAATTACCCTGAACGAAAATTTAAAAAAATACGAACTAAAACCGGCACCTTTCCATATTGATCTTTTCGTTGCCGGGAAACCGACTTTTTACATCCATGAAAGGAAAACTTACGGATGGGCAAAGTTTGCAAAACAGGGGTTGACCATTCATACAATTCCAAGCGAGCATTCCCTGATGTTCGCTCCCCCTTATGATGCGTATTTTGCAGAATTGCTCGAAAGAAGACTGGATCAAATTGAAACAGGGCAAACATGAACTGGCTGACCGTAAAAGATTTGAAGAGCATAACAACAACTGGAAACCTGTTTCTGGTCTATGGACGGAGCCATCCTGGCAATTCTGAATGGTTAACCAATTATCTGGCTGAAAGCGAAAAACACAAATACAAAAAATACAGGAGTACAACCCCGTTCGAATGTCGGGCTGTCCTTCGACTGCTGCTTTCGCGGTTTTTAAATGCTCCGCCGGAAACCATCAGGATTCAGGAAACAAAACAAGGAAAACCATATATTGAACACAAGGGATTGTTTTTTAATGTCAGCCATTGTGAATCCTCCTATCTCGTGGCAATAAGCAAAGTGGGACGAATTGGCTGTGATATGGAGCGTTTATCGGGAAATGAGGATATTGTTTCTTTGGCTGATTATGCATTTTCGCCGGATGAAAAGCATGCATGTTTTGATACCGGCGATATTGCAGTGAATTTTACAAAAATATGGACGCTGAAGGAGGCGCTGCTTAAGGCATCCGGAACCGGTTTGATGAATAACCTGAGTCATCTGAATGTGTTTGAAAAACTGCAGCAGTACAGGTTGAATTTCAATACATTTTCATGCCCTGACAACGAAACGGCAAGTTTGGTTTACAGGGAATTACCCGGTTTCACGGTTGAACCCCGGTATTTTAACCTGGACGGGGTACTGAAAAACGAGATATAAAAATCATTTACCCTGCTGGGCTGCATGTTTGCCGTTTTCAATGGATAAATAATCAAAACGACCCTAATATGAAAAAAACCTTCCTGTTATTAATTTCCTTCTGCATATTTCAAATTGCAGTTGCACAGAACTGGAAATGGCTGAATCCCTGTCCTGCTGGGTACCATTTATCCTCCATCTGTTTTGCCGATCCCGTCACGGGGTATGCAGTCGGGGACCAGGGCACCATCGTTAAAACCACCGATGGCTGCAACACAATGACAGTTCAGCATTCAGGAACTTCCACCTTTTTAACCGCCGTCGGGTTTACGGATCCGGATCATGGCTGTATTGTTGGGGAACAGGGGGTGGTTTTAAACACGAGCAACGGGGGAACTACCTGGACAATCAGGGTGTCTGGAACGGAAAACACCCTTCTCGACTTTTGTTTTGTCCCGGAGGTGGGAACAAAAACGGGTATTGCCGTCGGGTTTTACGGAACCATCCTTAAAACCACGGATGGTGGCAACAGTTGGACGAACCGGTCATCGGGAACGAACCAGGTGCTTAATTCCGTTTGCTTTCCTGTTCCCGATACAGGTTATGCAGTAGGAATGTATGGGACCATCCTCAAAACGACAAACAGGGGACAAACCTGGACATCACAGGAGTCGGGGACAGACGTTGAACTGACATCCGTATTTTTCCCCAATGCCATCACCGGGTATGCGCTGGGACATTTTGAAACAAATAAATCGGGTCCTGACAAACCACTGATTGATACAAGTTATGTTTATAAAACCATCAATGGCGGTGAGACCTGGGTACTTCAATCAAAGATCGGCCCTGCCAACCATTTTTTCCTTACCATGATGTTTTCTGATCCCGATACCGGGTATATTGCGGGTAACAAGGAATCTATCAGTAAAACAACGGATGGAGGAACCACCTGGACGTTACAAACAACAGAAGGGACTACATCATTTTATGCTCTCAAAATCCTGCCACAGGGGGGATCAAAAATTGTATGTGTTGCCGGGGAGCATGGGATGCTGCTCAAAACCACCGACGGGGGTGAAACATGGAACAGAAAAGTTTCCGGGGCTA
Source organism: uncultured Bacteroidales bacterium (assembly GCA_903875045.1). Lineage (GTDB taxonomy): Bacteria > Bacteroidota > Bacteroidia > Bacteroidales > FEN-979 > CAIVAT01. The sequence goes on along the minus strand of CAIQUS010000038.1, from coordinate 4,615 downwards.
CAGGCTGGCTCACTTCAGTGAGCTTTCCCAATGCCAATACCGGCTATGTTTCGGGGGAGGGAGGACTTATCATGAAAACAACCAATGGAGGGATTGACTGGACCATTCAAAACTCCGGAACCGATGCGCCCCTGGGGGCGATCCAGGCCCCATCCCCTGATACAGCATATGCAGTTGGCCATTCAGGCACTGTGATAAGGACGGTAAACGGAGGCCAAAACTGGAGTTTAATGAACACCGGCATTGCTGATTTTTTGTTGTCCATCTCTTTCCCAAACACCACGACAGGCTTTGTTGCCGGGACCAGTGGCAGAATCTTTAAAACTACCGATGCGGGGACAACATGGCAAATTCAGAATTCTGGAACAACCAATGAAATCCGATCAATTTTTTTCATAAACACCCTTACCGGGTATGCTGTCGGGAAATCAGGGACCCTCCTGAAAACCATCAACGGTGGCACCAACTGGGAACTTCAGCATCCGGGTACAGATAAGAACCTGCACGCCGTGATGTTCATTGACGAGTTAACAGGTTATGTAGCCGGTCACAACGGCCTGATCCTGAAAACCACAAATGGTGGCACTTCCTGGACCATTTTATCAACGGGTTTTCCGGATGCTTTAAATTCAGTTTTCTTCACGGATGCCAATACCGGTTATGCCGTGGGAGGGTTATTCTTACTGAATGGCCTCATTCTGAAAACAACCGATGGCGGTGCAACCTGGACGCTCGCAACGGCAATAAGAACCCAATTGAATTCGATCATTTTCACGAAGTCCGGAACCGGTTATACAGTTGGCGAAGATGGGGCCATCCTTAAGTTCCTCCCCTGGGGAACCGGCATTTCAGATGTGAAGTATCATACCGGCAAACTGTTGCTTTATCCGAATCCCGCCTGTGAAACCGTTACCATCGATTTGCCCGACAGAAGTAATTTTGGAAATATTCATGGCTCTCTTTATAGCATGTCGGGTCAATTTCTGCTCCAGTTTCCGGTAACACAGCGTAAAACATTGCTGAATGTGAAAGGATTCTCACCCGGATTGTATGTGATTGAAGTCATGGACGAAAAGTCAGTGCAGCGTTCAAGCATCGTCATTGGGCGGTAGAGGATAATATAATCACTCACCAGAGATTGTGCATTACTAAAACACGACATAACTGTTATATCACTTCATAACGCTATTTCCTGAAGATGGACAACCTTATCATTGACAACCAGGTATAGATAATATGTCCCCGGTTTAAGATCCGCTGAATTGACAGGATAGGTGTAATTTCCTTTCATGTTGCTGAATACTGCAATATCGCTGATAAATTTTCCATCCGGAGCAGCAAGCAACACCCTGGCCTTTCCATCTGTAAACAGTCTGACAACGACCTCTTTCTGACCATCAGCTTCTGAAAGTACTTCAAGGGTGCCGTCGTGCCTGGTCATATTCTTTTCAATGGCACTAATTTCCGACGGAAAAACCGGACCTTGTTCCGGCCCAAAAACCGGTGGGACCCCGGAATCACAAGGACCATTGTACGCAAGGAATTTCGCTCCAGGATCCGAATCGGCCCTGAACCCTGGCATCAAATCAACATAATTGCCGGCACGAAGCACGGCTGAAGTACCTGCTCCTCCTGAAACCTGGCCATTGCAGGTGATGGAGTTTGATGCCGACCGGAAATACTGGCCGATGGCAAATCCTGTCACGAGATCAACCGGACAGGCTGCGTGCAACGGCGATTTCCAAATTCCCCGTCCGAAGGTTGCGGCAAGTAACTGGTCGGCCCCTTCGTTGATCTCAAGGTCAGTGACCGGTACATTGGGAAGAAAGTTATAAAACGGCTCCCAGTAAGTGGTTCCGGATGCATGGTAATAAACCCCGATGTCGCAGCCGATATAGACGTTGTTTGCCGCATCCACCTCGATGCTCCACACCGGCACGTTGGGAAGATCGTAACTGATGTTGACCCAGTTATTGCCACCATCTGCTGAATAGATTACCTTCACGCCGTTCGCATATCCGCTGAAGGTGGCATAGACCTGCAATGAATTGTTTGGCCTGACCCCAATGTCGGCAATACGCGGAGGGAATGCGGGAAATCCGGGATTGACAGATAATATTGACCATCCTGAACCTCCATTGGGGGTTGTAAACAATCCACCGGTTGACCCAAAACGGTAATCTCCCCCGGCAGCATAGACCCGCTGAGAGTTGCTCGGACATGTTTTCAGTGCCGAGCATCCGTTATAACTGGCTGGAGAAAAGCCGGATAAAACACCTGTTGCCCGGTTATATTGCCGGACATCGGTATAACTGTAATACAGGATATCAGGATTGCTGGTATTCAGTTCCAGGTTTGGGAAAAAATAGTTTGGGTCAGTTGTCACTGTTGAAGGACCAAAAGAGGTGAAATCATCGAACTGTTTGATAGAAGTATTGACTACGTTATATCCTTTGCTTTCATCCGTATAATCAATTACGCCGTCTCCCCCGTCGCAGCAGTAAACCTGTGAAAAAGTTGAAGAATTTGCCGTCCGGTATTTAACCCCGTTGTCCTGGCAACCGCCGAGGATCGTGTATTGATTGGCATCATAATCATCAATATTGTAGAACTGTGCAGTATTGATGCCTGACATCAGGTTTGTCCAGCTTGCGCCATCATCCACACTCCTGTAAAAACCACCGTCGGTTGCGGCGTACAGATAATTGTTCAGCGGATTATAGGCTACATCATGAACATCAGGATGGATATAATGCAGTCCCATAAGTCCCTCCCTGTAAGTTGTTGCCCAGGAAAACGAATTACCGCCGTCGCCTGATTTAAATATCACCAGGCCGCCCACAATAACCTTCTGTCCATCCGTTGGTTTTACAGTCACACCCATATCATAATCCGACTGGTCACCTTCATTTCCATATTCTTTACCCAGGATATTCGGGGAGTCGCATATCTTGGTAAAGGAAAGACCGCTGTTGGAAGATGTATAAAAGCCGCAGAAGTGTGTTTGATCATATGTTGCCGGTGCGGCAAGCAGGTACACCTTATTTGGAAGGGCAGCCGTAACAGCAAGTTCAACGCGAAAGCCGTTAAAAAATCCGATCGTGCACAAAGGTTCATTGAAAGTTGTATTTGAATTCCATGTATCACCCGAATTGGTCGAATAAATAAAGGAACCGGGACCACAGGCATAGACCGTTGAGGGTGTTCCTGGTTTGAACTCAATGTCGTAATGTAATCCCGGGTTTTCAAGCACCCAGGTCGTGCCTCCGTTTATTGTTCTGTATAACCCGTCGGAAGTGGCGGCCAGCAGGATATTCGGATTCCCGGGATGCTGAACCAGACGGTGACCAACAAATTCATTGGCAGAAAGTTGTCCGGTCTGCTGCCAGGTTGCTCCTGCATCATGGGAAACAAGAACTCCTGCCGATAATTGAAGAAAACCTGACTGGAGTACCAGCCCGTTGGTTATAAAAGAATCTCCGTCGCCTGTGAGTACATAAATGGTATTCGGGTCAGCATAACTGACAACAATGCCTGATATCCCCAGCGATGGGATATAACTTGATACAGGAACCCAGGAAGTGCCGCCATTGGTCGTTCTCCATAATCCTCCCGCGGGCGTCCCTACATAGATGATGTTGGGGTCGGTGGGATGAAAGGCAATGCGGTCCACACGCCCGTTTCCCAAAACATCGGCCGACGGGTTGTTGAGAATCGCATTACCGGGGCCGACAAACCCCCACGATCCGTTTGCTGCCGTAAGCGGGGCATCCGACAGGCCGCTGACCGCTTCAAGCGTTTTTGCGGAAATATTGACGAACTCTCCATTTGGCCCGAGGTGTCTCGACTGGTAATAGGCCCACCTGGAGAAATGTTTTTGCAGCCGGTTCCGCTGGTCGCCTTCAGGCATTGCTTTCAGGTAATCATCCACGGTTGTCATTATCTCTTCAAGTGTGTTTTTATCCGTCAGCCGGTTCTTCAGTTCTGACATATCCTGCGCGGATGAGCAGAAGGGTTGCATCCAAAAAAGGAGAGCGGCAAGGAAAACAACTATCATGGTTTTCATAGGGCTGGATTTTAAAACTGATGGCTACCGTGTTGATTTTTCAGGTTTTCCCTTCAATTGATCGATCTCCTTTTTCAACTGAATGACGTAGAGTGAAAGCTCTTCGATCTTTTCCATCATCCGTCGCTGCATTTCACCTACCTCAATCCCTGATTTGGAAATCTCTGCCGCGGGCGGGATGTTTGGCAGGTGGCCATACTCACCGATGAACGATTCCAGTTGGGTTACCGGCATCAGCTGGTAATCCTTTTGGAATACGTAATCGGGCCAGTCGGCAACCTGGTTCACGCGTAACTCGGTACAGATGACCTTTCCGCTGACGGAGAGTTTGTACCCTGTGGCAAATGTGGTTCCCATGGCAATGTTGCCCGTGAATTTGGCATCCACTCCTGTCACCATACCCGTAAAATCACCCGCCTGTGCATATACGTTGCCCCACCTGTATGATGCAGTTCCCAGTGTTTTGGTACCGCTGCTGGTCGGGCGGATCTCAGATGTGGTGATGCCATACTGGTCGGTAAAACTGGTAAAATCACTGACGCCGGAGGT
>CAIQUS010000037.1 GCA_903875045.1 uncultured Bacteroidales bacterium | reverse complement strand
GGCCGCAGAGTTTTTTCGCAGAGTTCCGCAAAGTTATAATTATCTGCGAGTTATCTCTGCGGCTCTTTGCGGTTTCTTTGTGTTCTTTGCGGTTTAACATTTTTTTAAATGGTGATTTGATGAATAAACGACTTTTCGGAGCGGACTCAAGGCTCTGCCCTGGAATTTGGAATCTGGAACCTGGAATTTTCCACCGGGAAAAATGTATGGATTGATCCCGGTTTGAGGATAGAATGATGTATATTTGAATTCCTAAAAATGGATCTGCTCAGAAAAATCTAAAAAATCTTACTGCAAAGTCGCAAAGATGAAACTAATCATTCCCTATAAACTCGAATTCGCAAATGTTGTCGCCACCTTTATTGAAGAGGTTGGCGTAAGTTACGGTGCAGATGATGACGAAAAAAGGCAACTGAGGCTGATTGGCGAGGAGGCTTTTTCCCTGATTCTGGGAGGAATTCCCGACCAGGAATTCACCGAGCTGTTCCATCTCCATTGCGTGGAGTTGGAAGATGAGATTTCCTTTCAATTCTCCAACCACGGAAGACCAATGGATGTTCGCGAAATCAGGGATTTCACCATCGAAGATGCCGACGGAACTGCAGATGGCCTCTCTTTAAGCCTGCTTCGCGGTTATACCGACAAACTGATATTCAGGAATCTTGGAAATGCCGGATGGGAACTTGTCATCAATTTCCGGATCAGGGATTTTAAAAGGATCATGAGTCGGACCGGTATGATCAGGGGTCAGCAACCATCTGATCAAATGCAGGATTATACCATCAGAAAATCGGGCGTTGACGACATTCCCGGAATTATCAACCTCGTTTACAACACCTACCGGTATTCTTATGTGAAGTCATTTGCTTACAGTAAGGAACTGTTCCAGGAGGCACTTGAGAGCGGTAAGATATTTTCCATGATTGTTGTCCTGAAATCCGGCAAAATTATCGGTCACAATGCCATCATTTTCGACAGCCCGCGCCTGGGAGAAGTCGGGATGGCCATGGTTGATCCGGCTTACAGACGATCAAGGGCATTTTTCTCCCTGATCCGTACCATGCGTGAAGCGGTGTTGCAAACCAACCCGGAACTGGTTCTTTATATCAAGGCGGTCACATCGCATAAATCAAGCCAGGCCTTCATGGTTAATTTCATGCCCTGTATGTTGCAGGTTTCGGTATATAAACATGCCTCATTTATCGGAATCCAGGGAGAGGTCAATCCGCGTGAGAGTTTGATTTTTGGATTTCTCTCCATCTCAACAAATCCTGGGATCCCAACCATACACATTCCCGCAGAGCATCAGGAGATCATAACGTCCATCATGGCAGATGGACGGATTCAGTGCAACCTGGAAATGAATGCCGGCAAACCGGTCAGCGAAGATTCACAAATCAACGTTCAAACGGATACAGCCAGCCAGCATGCCTTTCTGCACTTTGACCTTATCGGCAAAGATTTCGGAAAAGTTTTACGGAAACAAACCAAATTGCTTCAGCAGGAGGGGATTTTAACAATTTACGCCGTCATTCCTACCCATAAAGATCAGGAAGTTGACCTTGATCGTCTGCTTTTTAAAAATGGTTATTTTTTCAGCGGTATAAAGCCCGACAAACAGGGTGGCTGGGAGCTGTTCTACACCAACCTGTTGCATCAGAAGTTCAATTTTGACAACATCCGGTTATTTAACCCGAAAGCCGCCGATCTTTGCAACTATGTGAAAGCGCTTTACGGTCAGATCGATTGATCCTGACTTACTTTTGATCCCAGAATCATGATACAAAAATTGACCGAAATCCTTCAGAAGGGGGCAAAAAAGATATCGGAAATCCTCGCTGAATCAGCCCCGGCTGATTTGTACCGGTTGGCAATGGAAAGTTATCAATCTCCGGAAGAGATCCAGGCAATGGTTTTAAGCCAGATCGTTGAATTTGCCAGGGAAACGGAATTTGGACGAAAGCACCATTTCCATGAGATTGAAAACGTTGATGATTTCCGCCGGCATGTTCCGGTCTCAGCATGGCAGGATTACGAAATCCTTTCCGACAGGATGACCAATGGCGAGCCGGATATCCTCTTCCCGGGCAAAGCAACTTTATTTATCACAAGTACCGGTACAACCGGAAATAAACCAAAGCTGATCCCGGAGAGCATGCCTGACGCCATTGGTAGGAATGCAGTCATGCAACTGAGAATGATTTCGATGAACCGCCACTTTCCCGGAATCCTGAACAAAGGATATGTTTTTCCGCTTTCAAATTATATACCCGGAGGGAAAACATCCGCCGGAATTCCGGTGGCTTATGCCTCCGGCGTTACGCTCGACCAAAGCATGTCAGGAAGCCAGCCGCTCAGGATCGCTTTTCCCGTGGCGGTTTTCGCCGTGACCAACCCTGTCATCCGCGACTACCTCCTGATGCGCTATGCCGTTCAGCATAAAGACCTGATGATTATTGCCGGCAATAATGCCGGACGGATCAGGGAACTTATTTCATTTGCCGACGCTCATGCCGACGCCATTATCCGCGACATTGAAATGGGCACCTTTGATGGCGCCGGGGCTATTGAACCCGCAATTTGCAACCAACTTGAGAAGGAAACGAAGCCAGACCCTTCCCGTGCTGCCGAACTGAGGCTCATCAAAGAACAAAACGGATGGCTGGCGCCAAAGGACTATTGGCCCGATCTGCAACTGATGGCTTTCTGGTTGTCGGCTTCGGTGGGGCATTACATCAGGGATGTGAAGCCGCTGATGTCACCCGCAACCAGGTATATGGACATAGGATATGGTGCCAGCGAAGGAAAATTCAACATCCCTTCTGAGGTGGACAAAGCAGCAGGACCATTGTCGCTCTTAACTGCGTTTTATGAATTTGTTCCCGTTGATGGCGGGGCTCCGCTCCTGGTGCATCAACTTGAGGACAACAAATCCTACGAGATGGTCATCACAACCTGGGCGGGACTCTACCGTTATAACATCGGTGACGTGATAAAAGTGGAAGGTTTTACCGGAAAAACACCCAACATCGTATTTCAATACAAGAGCGGCGAGATCCTGAATATTGCGGAGGAAAAAATTCCGGCGTCCGTGATCAGCGACACGATCAGGGAAGTGGCTGCCACTGTGGGCATCGTTCCTGTTCAGATACAAATTTACCCTGACGAAACCGGAAGAATTTACCTTTGTTACCTGGAACCAACCCCTGAAACGGAAGGCTTTGACGCTGTGGCGCTGGGAGAAAAAACGCATCTCCGGTTAGCCAAATCCAACATCATCTACAACATGATGATTTATCAGCAGAAACTGATAAAACCATTGAAAATAATCGAGATGAAACATGGATGGCAGCGTTATCTTTACCAGGTAAAAACCGGCGCCGGACAAAGTTCCACCCAGGTGAAACTGCCTGTCATGATTAAACAACAACCCGACGCGGCATGGATCAAAGAGTTATTTTAACTCAAGTTTCGGGGTTAAAAATTCGGTAAATTTGGTACATATTATTTGATATTTCACCCCTTCGGGGTTTATGGATAGACTCTACAAACCGATTATTCTACAATCATTTCAGCCCTTCGGGCTTTTGATCGTTGGAATGTCATTCCCTGCTTCACAACAAAATCCCGAAGGGATGATATGAT
>CAIQUS010000036.1 GCA_903875045.1 uncultured Bacteroidales bacterium | reverse complement strand
GCCGAATCTTTTGCAATCCTGCGATCGATAATTGATACTGCGATTAAAAATAATCTGAATCCTTTGCATTCTCTCTCCCAAATTAATGCCCTACATTTGTAGGGGGTGAATAGTTACAATATGCGCAAAGCCAATAGTGCTTACCTGTTGACATATCACCCCGTCTGATTGAAACTCCTGATAGACCTCGGCCACCCCGCCCACTTCCACATCTTCCGCAACCTGGCAACAGAACTACAGAGACATGGTCATACCATCCTTTTTACCTGCCGGGAGAAGGAGTGTACTGTAGATTTGTTGAAGGCGAATAAACTTAACTTTATCTCATTTGGCAAACCATTTACAACCACTGCCGGGAAAATACGGGGGTTGGTACTGTTCAACTATAGGATATTCCGGGTGCTTCGTAACTTTAAACCCAACCTCACCCTGGGTCACAGTTCCATCTATGCAGCCCAGATGAGCTGGTTGCTCGGCATCCCCCACATCAGCGTCGAAGACACCGGCAACATGGAGCAGATTCGCCTCTACAAACCCTTCACCAAAGCCATCCTCGTCCCCGACTCCTTCCACCTCAACCTCGGCAAAAAACAGATTCGATATGCGGGGAACCATGAACTCGCCTATCTCCATCCAAAGCGCTTTACCCCTGATCGCAGTTGGCAGTTGGCAGTTCCCTTTTCGAATTTCGCATTTCACCGTTCGCATTTCCAATTTCCCATTTCGGAGTCGGCAGTTCGCAGTTCGGAGTTGGCAGTTGGCAGTCACGATGGCATTGGTCACGCGAAAAGCGGCATCAGGTACGACTTCGTCGTTCTGCGCTTCGTTGCATGGCACGCCTCTCATGACAAAGGTCATCACGGGATATCGGAGGAGAACAAACGAAAAGCAATTGCAGCCTTTTCCAGGTTCGGTCAGGTGTTTATCTCTTCCGAAGGTCCTTTGCCCGAAGACCTCGAAACTTACCGCCTCCAGGTTCCGCCAGAAAAGCTTCACGACGTAATCGCCTCCGCCTCTCTGGTGTACGGAGAAAGTGCCACCGTTGCCTCTGAAGCAGCGTTACTCGGCGTTCCGGCAATTTACCTTGACAATATCGGTCGATGCTACACGCGTGAAGAGGAAGATAAATATGGCCTTGTGTTTAACTTCACCGAGTCGGAGGAAGACCAGGAAAAATCCATCCTGAAAGGCGTTGAACTTCTTTCGACACCAGGCATTAAAGAGGAGTGGCAAAAACGCCGCCAAAAGATGCTCAGCGACAAGATCGACGTCACCGCCTTCCTCGCCTGGTTTGTCGAAAACTGGCCAGAAAGCATGAAGATCATGAAAGCAACACCTGAGTATACAGAACGGTTTAAAAATAATACGTACCTTGACTAAGCTCACATCTTCCTCTCCGGAGAAAGCTAACTCCCTCTCCTTCAGGAGAGGGTCAGGGGTGAGGTGCCCAATGTCAGGGGTGAGGTGTTTCAAATCCGGAGTGAGTTATTTCCTGGTTTACCTTCTTTCCCTGGTTCTGATGGCCGTATTACCCCTCAATAGCAGTTCTTCATCTATCCACCTGAACGATATTCATGTTATAAGCATCCGTCTGGATTTTCTTCTCCACTCGATCGTATTCATCCCCTGGGTTTTTCTGTACATGATTGCCTTTCGTCCCATCGGAATAAATGAGAAACTGGTAATGATCATAGCCGGCCTGCTGACAGCCTTTGCCACCGAAGGAGTCCAGTATTTCCTCCCCTACCGGTCGTACAACATCAACGACCTACTCTCAAATTTTCTGGGGGTGTTTCTTGGGTCCATCGCACTTTTTAGGCAATGGAGGCAATGAAGGCAATGAAAGCAATGCAGGCAATGAAAGCAATGCAGGCAATGCAGGCAATGACAATAACAATTAACACCTAATAATTAACTACTTAATACCTTTTACTTAAATTTCCCGTGAGGATAAAGTGCACTTCGAAAAAGAACTTGAAAAAGAGACAAATGTTTAACACATCACTTTTCACCAAAAATGCTTTAACTTTGCAATAAAAAATTATGAGTACGATAGAATTAAGGCATCTTATTACTAAATATCTTTCTCATATTGATGATGTTTCTTTTTTAAAGGCACTCAAAACCATCATTGAGTCTAAGGCTGCGGAGGGGATATACCATCTTTCCCCGGAGCAAACAGAACGGGTAGACTTAGGCAGAGATCAACTTAGCAACGGGCAAACCATACCACAGGAAGAATTGCAAATAGAAATTGACCAATGGCTAGGTTCAAAATAAAATGGTCAATTGAAGCCAGATTGGATTTGATTCAAATTCTTGATTTTTACATCAAACGGAATGGTACTTCTGGGTAATGAGACAATCCTTATTGTAATGGTGTGGGATTGCAGAAGAAATCCAGATGACAAAATCATAACAACAGCCCTTAACACTTAACACCTAATCACTTAACACTATCTTCATGGATTTCACCCTCCCCTCCTACCATGACCTTTTATCAGCCCTTCTTTCCAAGGGCTTTTTTTTTCAAACCTTTTCAGAATTCCTGACAAATCCGAAGGAAAAAGTCATCATCCTGCGCCATGATGTAGACGCTCGAAAATTGAACTCCCTGAGGTTTGCCAAAATTCAATCGGAATATGGCATCAAAGGCAGTTATTACTTCAGAGTTGTGCCGCAGAGCTGGGATGAACATATCATCCGGGAAATTCATGCGCTTGGCCATGAAATAGGTTATCATTATGAAACCATGGACACGGCCTCCAAAAACTTCAAACTTCAACATTCACTGATCAATATTCAAAATTCAAATTCCTTACCTGATTCCCTGATCGATTCAGCATATATCGAGTTTTGCACGAACCTTGAAAGGTTCAGAAAAATTGTTCCTGTCAAAACCATCTGCATGCATGGCAGTCCACGGTCAAAGTACGATAACAGGGATATCTGGAAGAAGTATGATTACCGGAAACTGGGGATCATCGGTGAACCCTACCGGGATATTGATTTTAGCAAAGTAGCCTATCTCACCGATACCGGCCGCCGCTGGAACGGTGACAAGGTGAGTATTCGCGACCGGGTAAAAAGTCCGTTCAACTTTAATTTCAGAACCACCCGCGACATTATCCGCTCAGTTGACGAGTTGCCCGATCAGGTCATGTTTACCTTCCACCCCCAGCGCTGGACCGATAACATGCTCCGCTGGAGCCAGGAACTCACTGCACAGAATTTGAAGAATCAGCTAAAACGGTGGATGGTTTAAACACATTTTGCTGTTTAATTTATGGGGCTAAAGCCATGGATTCTCAGGATTTTCACCATAACCGTCAGCTAAAGCTGACGGCAATAGATGCCCTGCTACTAATCAACCCATTTATTGCAGACAATGAGGGCAATGCGGGCAATGAGGTGGCGCCGAATCGTCGGAATAATCAAATTGCAATACAGTCCGGAAATGATTGGAATTTATTGATACCTTTGTGCCTAAAATGATGATTATGAGAACAACTGAAATAATAAAAGAGATACAGAATCTACCAATTCGTAAACGCATCTATGTTCTTGAAAAGACTATTCACTCCATAGGCAAGCAGGCAGATGCAATCGAGATGAAAAAAGCCGCTGAAGCGTTATATGTTGATTATGCTTCGGACAAAGAATTAACTGGGTTTACGGCACTTGATTTTGAAAGTTTCTATGAGGCAAGGTGAAATATGGATGATTAATCTTGACCCGACTATTGGAGCTGAGATTAAAAAGACACGACCAGCTGTTATTGTAAAGGTTCGTTCTGTTTCTCAAGAAAGATTTGTAAATAAGTTGGGCAATGTTTCAACTATCATTATGGGGGAAATAAGAATCGGATTATCAAAAGTATTATCAATAGATATATAACTTGCCGCTTGTCGTAAAGGGTTCCACCCCCAGCACTGGACCGATAACATGCTCAGCTGGATCCAGGAACTCATTGCACCGAATTTGAAGAATCAGCTAAAACGGTGGATGGTTTAAACACATTTTGCTGTTTAATTTATGGGGCTAAAGCCATGGATTCTCAGGATTTTCACCATAACCGTCAGCTAAAGCTGACGGCAATAGATGCCCTGCTACTAACCATCAACCCATTTATTGCCGATTTTCCCAATAACCGTCGGCTAAAGCTGACGGCAATAGATGCCAT
>CAIQUS010000035.1 GCA_903875045.1 uncultured Bacteroidales bacterium | reverse complement strand
GGCTACATGCTTGGCAAGATCGCCCCGAATGGCCCGTATTGCGGACAGCAGCCTACCTCGCTGGTCACAGTTCTTACCGGAGAAGACGAACTGCCGGTGATCACACAATCAGCTTCCTTCAATCTCTATCCCAACCCAACTACCGGAAAGTTTACCCTTGAACAAACGGGAGACACCGGCAGTAAAACCGTCAAGGTTGTCATTTATGGCATGCATGGCGAGAAAGTGATGGCCAGGGATTTAACAGGTGAACGAAAGTATGAACTGTCTATCGCAGAACTACCTGTCGGACTCTATTTTGTCAAAGTGGTATCAGGCGAGTACACCAGAACGATCAAGTTGATAAAAACAAATTAATCCTTTAAAGCATTCTGCTATTCCAAACCTTCCAGGTTTTAAAAACCTGGAAGGTTTTGGTGTTTTATGGGATTAAGAGGAATTTCCTGGGGGAAAAGAATCGGCAACCATAGACCGTTCGATGCTGATGCGCGAGTCAGAGACTGGTCAAAGACTGGTCAGAGACTGGTCAGAGACTGGTCAGAGACTGGTCAAAGACTGATCAGAGACTGGTCAAAGACTGATCAGAGACTGGTCAGAGACTGGTCAGAGACTGGTCAAAGACTGGTCAAAGACTGGTCAGAGACTGGTCAAAGACTGGTCAGAGACTGATCAAAGGCTGATCAGATGTCCTATACTGACTGTTACAGTTTTTATATCTTTACTGAAAAATTACAAAAAAGAGAAATGAGAAATTTTGGCTTTTTACACCGATGCTATGGCAAATTACGAGTTTGACCTTCTGATTGCAGGCGCCGGGCCTGCAGGATGCACCCTGGCGCTAAATTTGGCAGGCAAAGGATACAGGATCGCGATCATCGAAAAAGATATTTTTCCACGGCATAAGATCTGTGGTGATGCTTTGAGCGGTAAAGTGCTGAATGTGATGCAACGGATTCCCGGCGATGTGTACAACGATTTCCTTCAAAATCTCAATAAAATTCCCTCCTGGGGTATTCGTTTCATCGCACCCAACCAGCATGAGATTGATGTTCCGTTTTTATTGACGAGGGAGGAGGATCAGCCTGCACCCGGCTATGTTTGCAAACGCAATGATTTTGATCATTTTATGTTTAGCAAGCTTAGGGATTTTTCAAATATTAAAATATTTGAAGGTGAGCGGTTGACAGAAGTTGTTACACAACCTGGTCACGTGATTGCAAAAACAGGAAACCACGAATTCCATGGTAAAGTGATTGCGGGCGCTGATGGGGTTCATTCAACCGTCAGAAAATTCCTTCAGAACACAAAGGTTGATCATAAGCATTTTTGCATTGGTATCCGTGGCTACTATGAAAACGTGAGCGGGCTTCATCCGGAAAACTATATTGAGCTGATCTTTTTAAAACGTCTGCTTCCCGGTTATTTCTGGATATTTCCATCGACGGAGGGACTGGTCAATGCCGGTTTTGGCATGATGCAGCACCGCATTGGCAAACGCCGGGAAAACCTTACACACATTCTCGATGATATTATCGCAAACGACCCGCTGATCGCCCCCCGTTTCACTCATGCAAAGCTTAAAAGTAAGACTGAAGCACACACCCTGCCCCTGGGGACCTATCGATTAAACCGTTCCGGCCACCGTTTTATTTTGCTGGGCGATGCGGCATTTCTTGTTGATCCGTTCAGTGGAGAAGGAATTGGCAATGCCATGGCCAGCGGCGAAATTGCAGCATCTGTGCTGGAGCAGAACTTCAAAACCAACGATTTTTCGGCCGAAGGCTTAAAAACCTACGATACCCGGATCCTGCGACGATTTTCTCAGGAATTTAAAACAATGTCCATCATGCAGCGGCTGGCAGGCTCTGCAAGGCTTTTCAACCTGGTGGTGAATAAAGCAAGGAAAAATAAGGAGGTAAGTGAATTGCTTTCAGCCATGTTTACCAATGAAGATGTCATGAAAAAACTCACCCGGCCGGGATTTTACGCAAGGTTGTTGTTCAAATAGCTGAAAGTAAGCAATAAAATCAATGAAGTAAGGTCACGGAACCTTTGAAAACATCATTGGTGTATTGACCAGTACATTTCAGAATGTAAAAATAGGTGCCATCAGAAAGGCGGTCGCCATCCCAATCTTCACTTTTATAATCTGTTTGACCAAAGACTTTTCTTCCCCAACGGTCAAATACAAGGAACTCGGTTGCCAGATAGGCCGCCCGATAGTCTTTCTTCCCATCGTCTTTCAGCCTTACCACAAATTTATCGTTGATGCCATCTCCGTTGGGCGTAAACAAATTTGGAATTTCCAATTCGGCCACCTTGATCGTTAAAAAATGCCGGATGGTCGTATCACAACCATTTAAATCGGTAAAAGCAAGTTTGACCTCAAGTTGCCCCGGCTTCGTTGTATCACTGTAGGTATGGGAAATCGGGTTCACATTCGGAATTTTGACCTTGTCGCCCAGATCCCAGGTCCAGTTGGCAATATTTTTTTTCATAGAATCAGGAAAAACCACCTCAACCGTTGGATTGGTCAGATAAATTGTGTCGCCGGGCTCAAAGGAAAAGTCAATTTTGGGTGATTTTAAAACATCAACAAAATAGGCACTGTCAATTGAACAACCAATTGAATCGGTAACAGTGATGGTATAATGCCCCGGGCAAAGCCCAAAAACAATGGTATCCTGCGAATGGCCGCCTCCCCATTTATATTCATAAGGTGTTCCGCTTTTGATCGTTCCCCCTGAAACCAGCGTTTTAAATTGCCCTTTGCACTCCCCTGCACACCCAAGCTGATTGTAACGATATAAGGTATCAAAATACATCCGGGGATGCATCCGCAATATTACTTCATTGCTTGTATCAGCCCCCAACCCCACAACCGATATGATACAACGGTAAATACCGGGTGAATTGCCAAGAACATGTGCAATGGCATAAATTGAATCTGTTGTACCCGGGCCGGTAAGATCAATAAAATTCTTTTGCCAGCGATAGGTGATTTTTGCAGCTCCTGCGCCGGTTACAACTGTTGTAAAGGCCACACTGTCGCGAAAGCAGACCGTGGTGTCGGCCGGAGTAACAACAACAGTTACCTGACTCAAGGCAACCATGCTGCAAAATAAAAATAGAACAAGGAGGAATTGTTTCATCTGGGATTTCAATGCTGCCGCAAAAATAAGAAATTCTTTGATTCTGCCTACTTAAACGATAACGCTTGAATAACCATACTTAGTATAGGCGGGGAAAACTCAATCGAAAATCAATACTGATTATTTGAGATCATGATCAAAGTACAGGCATTGACCACCTCAACACCTTCGGTAGACAGGGTTTCGGCAAATGAGGGAGACTCTGTTCCCGGATTAAAAATGACGCGTTTTGGCTTCAATTCAAGAATATAATCGTAATATGCGACAAGGTTTTTGGGTCCGATATAAACAGTGATCGTATGAATGTTGTCAAATTTCGAAAAAGGCTTTTCAATTCTGACACCATTCACCTCCCCTTCCCTCAGCCCGACTGCCACAACGGGTATGTTGCCATATTTCAGTTTACGCACAGCCATATAGGAGAACCTCTCAGGATTCGAACTTGCGCCAAGCACCAATGTCTTTTTCTTCACGTGTTAATAAATTCACAGAACCACACAAAAGTAAGGAAAAACAGTCAAAAAAGGACAAATTGTTTCTGATTAAATCACCAAAACGATGTTTTCCCCGGAGAACAAAACATTTTGGGGTATAAAAACGGATTGGTATACAGAGATATCGTACCTTTACTCATTAAAATATATGTTGTTCCGGCAGTCCATAAAACCTTGAATAAAGCATACTTTTTTTTTCTTCTGATCTTTTGTCCTCTAATTTTATGGGGGCAAACCAACACCAGTTTTTGGTTTGCTGCCCCTGAAGTTTCTTCCGGCCATGGTGACCAGCCAATTTATTTACGACTGACCTCTTTCAGCCAATCAGCTATCGTAACGATCTCAGAACCTGCTAATACCATATTAAATTTCCCGCCCATTACTGTATTCGTCCCATCAAACTCAACCTATTCCGTAGACCTGTCGACACTAAAAACCCAGGTCGAATGCAAGCCTCCGAATGCAATCCTGAATCTCGGGCTACACATTTCCTCCAATGTCCCGATTACGGCATATTATGAAGTGGCCAATGTGCTGAACCCGGAAATATTTACTTTGAAAGGGAACAATGCACTTGGTACATCTTTTTATATCCCGTCACAAAGTGTGTTGAATAATGAACCAACCTTTACACCTGATGCCTATAATTCCTTTGACATCATTGCCTCAGAAAATAACACAACAGTCACCATTAACCCGAGAAAGGCCATCATAGGGCATGTGGCCGGCATACCATTTTCAATTACCCTCAACCAGGGCCAGGTCTACAGTGCCCAGGCGATCGGACAACTTGGAACTGATCATTTAATGGGTTCTGTGGTAACCTCTGATAAACCGGTTGCAATTACCGTGAAAGATGATTCAGACCGTTATCCCGGACAGGATTGCCAGGATCTGACAGGTGATCAGATCGTTCCTGTAAATATCATCGGTACAGATTACATTGTTGTCCGGGGCTATACCAACAGCATAAACGACTGGGTATTTGTAACAGCCACAGCCGACAATACACAGGTGTCGGTGAACGGAAGTGTGGCAGCCATCCTCAATGCCGGGTATTCATATAATTTCAATATGACCTCCACCAACCTGTGCTCATCCGTTCAAACCGATCATCCCGTTTATCTTTGGCATGTAACCGGTTACGGTTGTGAAACAGGCTCTTCCCTGCTACCTGCCATGGACTGCACCGGATCAACGCAGGTTGCCTTTACAAGAACAACTTCCTTTTCATTTCAGATGATTATTCTTGCAAAGGCGGGTGCACAAGGCTCATTTACACTCGATGGGAACCCTGCACTTGTTACGGCGGCCATGTTTTCGTCAGTACCGGGGAATCCTGCATACGTATATGCCAGAATAAATTTTGCTGTTTCCACCCTGCCGGTCGGCGCGCATATTCTGACCAATTCCCAGGATATTTTTCACATGGGCATTATACATACTTACGATATCGACCAAAGAGGTTGTTCTTATGGCTATTTCTCCGACTTTGCCAGTCTGAACCTTGGATCTGACCGAACAGTCTGCCCGGGAACCCCGGTTACATTCGATGCAGGCCCAAACCGGATAAGCTATACATGGCTGTACAATGGAAATCCTTATACAACAGGGGTTCAAACCATAACGGTCAGCAATCCCGGGTTGTATTCCGTCACAGTGAATGATCATGGTTGCTTTTTATCAGATGAGGTTCAGCTTATCAATCTCCCCGCCCCCGCCCCGGTGATAAGCGGCGTGACCAGTTTTTGCCAGGGAGCTTCTCAACAGCTTAGTGTTACCGGAACATTCAATAACTATTTATGGACTACAGGAGCAACCACACAATCGATTACGGTAAACTCAAGTGCCACCTACAGTGTAACAGTAACCGGATCAAATGCATGTCAGGGCAGTACCTCTGTCGTTGTAACAGTACACCCGCTGCCTGTAGTAACCCTTACTCAGCCGGCATCCACCTGCTCAAACGTTGCACCATATCTGCTTACCGGAGGGAGCCCCGCAGGAGGTGTCTACTCAGGCCCGGGGGTCAATTCCGCCACCGGATTTTTCAATCCAGCCTCCGGATTGGGATCACACCTCATCACTTATTCCTACACCGATGTGTACACTTGCAGCGGCTCAGCCTCAAAAACACTCACAGTCAACGCCCCTCCAGCTGTTCAACTGGCCTCGCAGGCGGCTGTTTGCATCTCAGTTCCTCCATATCCTTTAACAGGCGGAACGCCGGCAGGCGGTATCTATTCCGGGGTCGGAGTGAATTCAGCCACGGGTGTTTTCAGTCCGTCATCGGGGGCCGGAGGACACTTGATCACCTATACTTTTACCGATGCCAATGGTTGTAACGGCACAGCCACGAAAATCCTTACAGTTTACCCTCTTCCGGTGGTTCAACTGGCTGCACAGCCCTCAGTTTGCATTTCTGCTGCCCCATTTCCGTTAACAGGCGGAACACCTGCTGGCGGAGTTTATTCAGGTACAGGGGTCAACTCCGCCACCGGGTATTTTAATCCTTCCGTCGGGGCCGGAGGGCACCAGATCACTTATACCTATACCGATTTGAACGGGTGTACCAGCTTTGGCATTAAAACACTGACAGTGTATCCCCTTCCGGTTGTCCAGCTCGCTCCTCAATCTGCGGTATGTAATTCGGTTCCGCCATTTCCTTTGACCGGCGGCACCCCGGCCGGGGGCATTTATTCGGGTCCCGGGGTCAACCCGGCAACAGGCATTTTCGATCCAGCGTCGGGTTTGGGGCCGCATCTGATCACCTATTCTTTTTCTGATATTCACGGTTGTGCGGGTACGGCCTCTCAAACACTTACGGTTAACCCTTCACCTTCGGTTCAACTGGCAGACCAGCCTGAAGTTTGTATTTCTGCTCCACCCTTTCCATTAATGGGAGGAACACCTGCCGGAGGGGTCTATTCCGGGTCCGGCGTTAATTCTTTGACCGGTTTTTTCGATCCTTCAACCGGATCCGGACTCCATACCATCACTTATACTTACACCAATATCAGCGGTTGTTTCAATACGGCTTCTAAAACTCTTACCGTTCATGCACTTCCATTTGTTCAGCTCCCTGATCAGAATGCCGTTTGCACAACCCTTCCTCCGTTTCCCTTAACCGGAGGAACTCCCGCAGGGGGTATTTACTCAGGTCCGGGGGTTAATTCGGCCACGGGCTTTTTCGATCCATCCTCCGGCGCCGGACCTCATCTGATCACCTATACCTGCACCGATGCCAACGGGTGTGTCAATTTTGCCTCTAAAACGCTTACAGTATATTCATTTCCTGTCATTCAAATGTCGGGTCAGGATGGAACCTGTGTTTCAGCCCCGCCTTTTCTGCTGACCTGCGGGACACCTGCAGGTGGAACATATTCCGGACCGGGCGTTAATTCTGCTACTGGCTATTTTGATCCATCGTCAGGTGTCGGGCCACATCTGATCACCTATACCTACACCGATCCCAACGGATGCAGCAACACTGCTTCCAAAACACTTACCGTATATGCATTTCCCCTGGTTCAACTCCAGCCTCAGGCCGATGCATGCATTTCCAATTCACCTTATCCACTCCTGGGCGGAACACCTGCAGGTGGTATCTATTCCGGCCCGGGGGTCAACTCATCCACCGGTTTTTTCGATCCGTCCATCGGGGCAGGACCACATACAATTACATATACATACACTGATGCAAACAATTGTACCAGTCAGGATTCCAAATCACTAACCGTCAACCTTCTGCCTTCGGTTCAAATCGCGGATCAGCCAACTGTCTGTGCCTCGGTGGAACCTTTTCCGCTGTCCGGAGGAGATCCTGCAGGCGGTATCTATTCAGGCTCCGGAGTTAACCCCCTGACTGGCTTTTTCGACCCATCTTCGGGTGCCGGGGAACACAAAATATTCTATACATACACCGACGCGAATGGATGTACCAATATGGATTCTACGACACTTACCGTTGATCCGCTTCCCATCGTTCAACTGGCTGCCCAGCCTTCGGTATGTATCACAGTGGCACCTTTCCCTCTGAATGGTGGTACCCCCGCAGGTGGCACATTTTCCGGAACCGGTGTCAATCCGGTCACAGGTTTTTTCGATCCTCTCTCAGGTGCTGGTCCCCACTCAATCACCTACCATTACACCGATTTAAACGGCTGTACAAATACCGCCACCAATATGCTGATCATCAACCCGCTGCCAGCTGTTCAACTAACGGTTCCAACAGTCTGTATCACAGAGCCCCCATTTCTCCTGACCGGAGGCACACCTTCGGGTGGTATTTATACAGGTGCCGGGGTCACTTCGATCTTGGGTATGTTTGACCCAGGATCAGGCGCAGGAGTTCATTCCATTACCTACAGCTACACCGATCAGAATACCTGCACCGGTACAGTTTCATCGAACCTGACTGTTGTCCCTTTGCCATTATCGTCAGGCACAATAACCGGCCCGCAAACTGTTTGCGAAGCTGCTCAAAATGTTTTATACCTGCTCACTGGCACCGACCCCCTTGCAACATCCTTTAACTGGGAAATCAGCCCCATGATGGCCGGCACCATCAGCGGAACCACAACCTCTCCATCTGTTTCATTCAATGCAGGATTTTCCGGTGTTGTTTATATCCGGTTTCAGCCGGTGAGCAATTGCGGCAGCGGAAACTTCTCCACCGCCAAATCCATTGCAGTCAACCCTAAACCGGATGTTTTACTGCTGACCTGCAACGATTCGGTTACAACTGTTACAGCAAAACCATTCCGTTTGAAAGGCGGAATTCCCCTTGGTGGTATTTACAGTATTGACGGAACTCCACTGCCCACAGGTATATTAGATCCCGCTACCCTTAGTGCCGGGCCTCCCGATCATGTCATTTCCTACACCTATTCAAATAGTTACAACTGTACCATCAGCAAATCCAAACCACTTACTGTGAAAAATGCCACAAATTTTGTTTGTGGCAGCACCCTGACCGATCCACGCGACCTGAAAACCTATCCTACCTTCGAGATACTTGCCGGGGTCATTAAACGCTGCTGGATGGCATCCAACCTCGATTATGGAACATTTTTGCAGGACAATACAGTACAAACCGACAACTGTACCACGGAGAAATACTGCGAGGGCGGTGATCCTGGCAAGTGCGCTCAAAGCGGAGGCCTTTACCAATGGGATGAACTCATGACTTACCCCGGAGCAGAAAATCCTTCTGCCGAAGGCGCACAGGGACTTTGTCCGCCTGAATGGCATGTGGCAACGGAATCTGAATGGGCTGAGCTTGTAAATTACTTTCAAGGTCCGGGGATTGCCGGGTGGGCACTTTCAGACCCAAATCTGCAGAATGGGTTTCGTGCAAAAACACTTGGGATTTTCTATCAGAATTTTCTATGGAATTTCACCCCTCCCGGGTTTGCAGCAACTATTTTCTGGACATCAACTGCCAATCCCGACGATAAAACCAGGATAATCAGCCATGGAATGAATGAAATTAATCCCAGTGTGTCAAAATATTTCTCAGCCCGCAACAATGCGTTACCTGTTCGTTGTGTCAGGGATTTTTGAGTTGACCCATCGAGTAAATCTCTTTTTTGTCAATATTTCCCTTCTCATCATAATAAAACCAGGCTCCGTCTCTGTGTCCATGGTTATAACCGCCATCAACCATTATTCGCCCGGAATCGTAGTATACTCTCAAGGGTCCATGTTTCTCGCCAGCTTGATAAACCCCGGTCAGTTTCACCTTCCCATCAGGAAAATATTGTTCCCAGGGGCCATCTCTGAGACCATCTTTATAGGTGAAAATTTCAGACAAACCTCCCTCGGGAAGAAATATTTTTGATTGTCCGGTAATGACACCGGACTGGTATGTTTCCAGTGAAACCAGTGCACCATCATACTCACTGAAAAATTGCCAGGTGCTGTCTCTCTTTTCATGAAGGTAGTTGCCAACTGCCATTTTTTTTCCGTTGGGAAAATAAGATACCGTGACAGCTCTTTTACCATGATTGGACATGATGGAAACTGTTTTAATTCTGCCATCAGGATAATAGTACCTGAATTCCCCATCCGGCAGGCCATCCCTGAAACGTCCGGTATAAACCAGTTTACCTGCCGAATCAGTTTTGCGCCAGTAACCTTGTCTGCGCCCGTTGACATCGGTAACGTTAACGGTATCCTGACCAAACAGGATAAATGAAAAAATTGTGAACAGGAGAGCAGATGAAATACGCAACATAAACTGTAAAAAATTACTTTTGCAAAGTAAATAAATTTTTCACTTGCAATCCTATCCTTCAAAACTTCTGGAACAAGCAGTCAATGAACTTGCAAAACTTCCGGGGATCGGTCGAAAAACCGCCCTGCGTATGGCTTTGCACTTATTGAAACGGAATGTCCTTGAAGTCGAATCACTTGGAACTGCAATTATTAAAATGAGAAATAACATTATTTATTGCACGGCCTGCAGGAATATTTCCGATCAGGAGCTTTGTGCCATCTGTGCGAACCCAAAACGTGACCCGTCTCTGATATGTGTGGTGGAAGACATCCGTGATGTAATGGCCATCGAGAATACCGGACAATTCATGGGGGTCTACCACGTTCTTGGCGGCATTATTTCCCCCATGGATGGCATCGGCCCCGGCGACCTTCATATCGATAAACTCATCAGCAGGCTTTCATCCGGATCCGTAACGGAAATCATCCTTGCCCTGCCAACGACCATTGAAGGGGACACAACAAATTTTTACCTGTATCGAAAACTAACAGAATTTAATCTGAAAATCACCATCATAGCACGCGGAGTTTCAATTGGCGATGAACTGGAACATACAGATGAAGTGACCCTCGGACGATCAATTCTGAACCGGACTCCCTACGAATCGGTGCTGTCGCGCAAATAGGCCTGAATACCTCAGAAAAGTTCGAGCTGGTTTACTTTTGCCGCCGGATGGCTTGTCACCTTGAGATCAGCATAATTTTGCAGCAGTGGGAGAATAGCCTTTTTAATGAGTTTAAGAGGCGTCGTATGGCGTGATTTGCTGTAATTCATCAACGACTTTTTCTGGCGGGCTGTCA
Source organism: uncultured Bacteroidales bacterium (assembly GCA_903875045.1). Taxonomy (GTDB): domain Bacteria; phylum Bacteroidota; class Bacteroidia; order Bacteroidales; family FEN-979; genus CAIVAT01. Next base: position 128,942 of record CAIQUS010000035.1, on the reverse strand, counting down.
CTTTAATCGTGATCACCTTGTATTTAACCGCTTTTCTGGCTTTTTTTGCTATTTTCCGAGGCATATTGTCAAATGTCTTTAAAAATATCCTTGAAGTCGTTGATAATTTTCTTGGCAAGATTATCGGCCTTGACCATCATATCACTTTCTGCATAGATTCTTACAATCGGTTCTGTGTTTGACCGGCGAAGGTGTACCCATTCATTCTCAAAGTGAATTTTTATCCCATCGATGGTGGAAATGGGTTGTGATTTATACTTTTCAACAATTTTGGTCAGAATTTTTTCAATATCCATCTCCGGCGAAAACTCAATCTTGTTTTTTGAAATGTAAAAATCAGGATATTGATCCCGTAAGGCAGAACATTTCTTACCTGATTTCACAAGGTGTGTCAAAAAGAGCGCAATGCCAACCAGGGCATCACGTCCGTAATGAAGTTCGGGGTAAATAATCCCGCCATTGCCTTCACCTCCGATTACCGCACTTTGTGCTTTCATCATTTCTACCACATTCACCTCCCCAACCGCTGAAGCAAAATACTTGCCGCCAGCCGATTCTGTAACAATTTTCAGCGCCTGGGTCGACGAAAGGTTTGATACAGTATTCCCTTTCTTATTCTGAAGTATGTAATCCGCCACTGCAACAAGGGTATATTCTTCTCCAAACGGCTCCCCGAGTTCATTGATGATGGCCAGCCGGTCAACATCGGGGTCGACGACAAAACCCAGATCAGCCCTGTTTTTAACAACAGCATCGCATATATCTGCCAAATGTTCAGGTAACGGTTCCGGATTATGCGGGAAATGGCCGGTTGGTGAGCAATAAAGCGGATCAATCTCCTTTACATTCAGTGCCTTGAGCAAGGCTGGGATGGCGATCCCCCCTGTACTGTTTACCGCATCAATAACAATCCTCAGATGAGCCTTTCCGATGGCTGCCGCATCTACCAGCGGAAGAGCCAGTACTTTATCAATATGCTTCTGAATATAGGAATCATCTGTCCGGTAATTCCCCAGATCATTGACCGTAGCAAACTCAAAGCTCGATGCCTCTGAAATGGCAATAACCCGCTCGCCCTCCCTGGCAGAAAGAAATTCTCCTTTATGGTTCAGCAGCTTCAAAGCATTCCATTGTTTGGGATTGTGACTTGCAGTAAGAATGATCCCGCCGCTGGCCTGCTCATCAACAACTGCGATTTCTGTTGTAGGGGTTGTGGTCAATCCGATATCAAGCACGTTAACGCCCATTCCCATTAAAGTCCCGGTCACGATATTGTTAACCATCTCGCCTGAAATCCGTGCATCACGGCCAACCACGACAAAAAGCTTTTTACCAGGATTTGATTCGGTTAAAAATGTCGCAAAAGCAGCAGTAAACCTTACAAGATCGGCAGGGGTCAACCCTGAGCCAGGCTTTCCGCCGATAGTCCCTCTGATGCCTGAAATCGATTTGATAAGTGCCATAACCTATTTTTCACGCAAATGTAAAAGAATTCCTGCTGCTCAGCCGACTCTGTTCGAAAAAAATTGAAAAGGTCAGTGTTGCCAACTTTCTGGCATGATAATTTTCTGTAATTTTGCAGAAACAGATTAGTTTCTCTCAAATTTTGAAATGGAAGAACCTTTTGATTCATATTTTGACGGCGAAACGCTCTCTCTGGTTGGTCGGTTTGAAACGATGATCCAACAGGAACAACATTTTTTCTTCGACATTGCTGAATTCGAAGAGATCATCGAATATTATTTTTTCAAGAACGAACAAAAAAAAGCTTTTCTGACCATAACCCAGGCGCTGGATCAACATCCTGGGTCGGCATCAATCCTGGTTAAACTGGCACAATTCCAGGTGAATGCTAAAAAAGATCGCGAAGCGCTGAAAATCCTGAAAGAGATTGAACATTCCGATTCATCCGACAGCGATTTGCATCTCGCCAAAGGAAACCTCTACAGTCAGCTCGAAAAACCTGAAAAAGCAATCGAGGAGTATAAAAAGGCGATAGATGGTGCCGATTATCTCGACAATGTTTATTCGAGTATTGCTTTTGAATATGAAAATATCGGGAAATATGACAAGGCCATCGAATTCCTGCTTAAAGCCCTTGAATTAAATCCTGAGAACGATGCCGCCTTGTACGAGTTTGCCTTTTGCTGTGAGGTATCTCAGCAAACCGAACGAAGCATTGATTTTTTAAACTCCTTTCTGAACGGACAACCCTACTCGGTTGCAGCCTGGTTTAACCTTGGCATTGCATACAGCAACATTGAACTTTATGAGAAGGCCATCGATGCGTACGATTTTGTTCTGGCCATCGACGACACTTTTTCATCGGCATACTTCAATAAAGCCAATTGTTATGCCAACATCGGCAATTTTGACAAAGCCATTGAAACCTATATCGAAACATTCTTTTACGAAGATGCTGAGCCGGTAACTTATTATTACATTGCTGAATGTTACGAAAAGCTCCGGAAGTTCGATGCATCAATCGAATATTATAACAAAGCGGTTGCACTCGATCCTGAGTTTGCCGATGCCTGGCTTGGTCTGGGAATCTCTCATGATGAGTTGGGAAAACCACAATCAGCCCTGCCATTTATTTTTAAAGCGATCAAACTTACTCCTGCCGTTCCCGAATACTGGTTTATCCTGGGCGACATTCAGATCAAACTTTCACAGATTGAAGAGGGCATTGCTTCCTACAGAAAGGTAATCGAACTTGATCCCGAAGATACTGACATCTGGCTTGATCTTTCAGTGGTGTACGCCGATCAGAAAGATTTTGAAAAAGGCTATGGTGTTCTTACGGACGGACTGCAATATCATGAAACGAATGCCGATTTCTATTTCGGGATGGCCTACTATCTTTTCATGATGGGGAAAACGCAACAAGGCAATGAAACCATGGCAAAAGCGATGAAGATGGACCCTGAAGGACACAAACGGCTCTTTTCAACATTTCCCGAAGCCTCCAAACACCCCGACATAGTTGAAATAATTCAATCTTTTAAATCGAGTTGACCCTGATATCAATATGACTGCAACCAACTTAACCTTTTTACCCGACCGGCCCGCCAAACCCAGGCAAAATGGAATTGCCATGGTCATGGACAAAGGTCTCAGCGTCCGCGAAGCAGAAGACTTTGTGGAAACGGCCGGGCATCTGGCCGATTTTGTCAAACTTGGCTTTGGAACTTCCGTAGCCGGGAATAAGGTGAAAGAAAAAGTAAAGGTCTATCGTAACGCTGATATAAGGGTTTATGCTGGCGGAACCTTGTTCGAAGCCTTCGTCATTCGAAACCTTTTTGATGATTACCTCCGGTACATTGACCAGCTTGGACTTGACACCGTCGAGGTTTCCGATGGTTCAATGATGATGGACCACGATGTGAAGTGTGAATATATTCATAAACTTTCCAAAACATATACGGTCCTGTCTGAGGTTGGTTCCAAAGAATCAGGCGTCATCATTGCCCCCGGGCGATGGATTGAAATGTTGCAAAAAGAGTTACAGGCCGGCGCATTCAAAGTGATCGGGGAAGCCCGTGAAAGCGGAAATGTGGGAATTTACCGTGCATCAGGAAAAGCTCATGTGGCCCTTATCAATAAAATTCTGGCGAAAGTTCAGGCCGATAACCTGCTTTGGGAAGCCCCGCTGAAAGCACAACAGGTTTGGTTCATCAAAAATTTTGGTGCAAATGTAAATCTTGGAAATATTGCCCCGTCTGAACTCATTGCACTTGAAACCTTACGCCTGGGATTGCGCGGCGACACTTTCTTCAGCTTTCTTCCTGCCAGATATAAGAAGTTTCAGCCAAAGTAGTGAAATGGCGAAATGGCGAAATGGTGAAATAGCGAAATAGTGAAATGGGGAAATGGGTGAATGGGTGAATATTGCAAAACAAAGGAATTGTATGGGTTAATCGGGTTTCCTTTAGGTCATTCATGGTCGGCAATATATTTTAACGAAAAATTCAGGTCAGAAGGCGATGCAAATAAGGAGTATCGCCTTTTTCCATTGAAAAACCCGGATGAATTCCCTGACCTGCTTGAGAAGTATCCTGAATTAAAGGGGTTGAACGTCACCATCCCTTATAAGGAAAAAATCATCCCCTATCTGAATAAACTGGATGAATCCGCTCGCCTGGTCGGTGCTGTTAACACCATCCGGATCATGAGGAAATTTGGAATAACCCTTACAATAGGGTATAACACCGATTCAAAGGGATTTTTCCAGACACTCGAAGATCACGAACTGCCTGGCCCTGCCCTGATTCTCGGAACAGGCGGTGCGGCCAAAGCAGTCGCACAAGCTTTAAGAGAAAAAAATATCCCGTTCAGTTTTGTATCGCGCAAACACAGAGGAAAAGGCGTAATTACTTACAACGACATATCAATTGACGTGATTACCAGCCATCTGCTGATCATCAATGCAACACCCCTGGGCATGTACCCCGACATCGATAAATACCCTCCAATCCCTTATCATCATTTATCAGGAAACCATTTTTTATATGACCTGATTTATAATCCTGAAGAGACCGAATTCATCAAACTGGGCAAAGCAATGAACACAAAAACCATGAATGGCAAACAAATGCTGATCAATCAGGCAGAGCTATCCTATCGGGTTTTTACCTTGGAATTTCCATTTTCTTCACCGGATTCTGATTGAATTTCCCATATTTAGAAACATTATCAATTATACCTGTTTGCAGAATTAAGTCCTCTTTTGCTTATTTTTGTATTAGAAATACATATTATCTCCATTTATTCTATTAATCTTTGAGATCATAAGGCAATGTCAAAAGTCGCTCATTTCATCTACATTTTCATTTTATCCGCAATAGTCTTAACAGCCTTGATTGTACTTACCTACTATGGATTTTCCTATTACAGGCTGGGAATTGAAGACAGACCATTTCACGCCAATGATTTTAGTTTGAGACCCAGTGGAATTTTAGGCCATGGATTTGGTATTATCGGATCCTTTTTTATGCTAATTGGCGTTTCGTTTTACATGGTACGAAAGCGTTTCAGGGTATTTCTGAAGGTTGGCATCCTGAAACACTGGCTCGAATTTCATATTTTTCTTTGCTCATTAGGCCCGATCCTGGTCCTTTTCCACACATCATTCAAGTTTGGAGGGGTTGTCGCCATTAGTTTCTGGAGCATGGTCGCGGTTTTCCTGAGCGGGATCATAGGCAGATTTATATATATTCAAATCCCCAGAACAATAGAAGGCCGGGAATTGAGTTTAAATGAAGTAAGGGAATTAAAGAGTGATATCGGTGAAACAATCCATAAACTGGTCACCTTAGATGAAGAAAGCTACAATACAATTGTCGATTCAACAAAAAAAAAGGTCGAACTCTATCATCCGAATTTTCTTATCCGCTATTTCAGAAAATACAATGATGACCTGAAAACTGTCCGCAACGTAAAAAAAGTTCTCAAGCGAAACAAAATTACCAAAGAACAAAAGAAACAAGTCCTCTCCCTGGTGAAAAGTGACATCTCACTTAACCGCAGGATTGAGAGTCTTGTGATCATGCAGGAGCTGTTTAAATACTGGCATGTCGCTCATTTGCCTTTCGCACTTGTCATGCTGATCATTATGATCATTCACGTTGCTGTAACGATTGTTTTTGGTTATCATTGGATCTTTTAAATATGGAATTACTTCTTGAAAAAATCGGCGCCTATTCTGTAGCTATTTTGTTCTGTCTGATAGTTGTCATTATCTATCTGCGCAAACAAAAACGGGAATCGAAAAGGGTTGAAGAGAAAATAGTCCAGGCGAAACTCGACGGAATGTACGAACCCGTTTCACTCCACCCGGTTGTTGATGAAGGGAGTTGTATCAGAACCGGCGCCTGCATTGCAGCATGCCCCGAACATGACATCCTCGGCATCAGAAATGGCAAAGCTACCACCATCAATGCGTCGCATTGTGTTGGCCATGGAGCCTGCTTTCATGCCTGCCCTACGCAGGCCATTACCTTATGCATCGGCACAGAAAAACGAGGCGTAGAATTGCCCCATGTGAACCAAACATTTGAGACCAACGTTCCTGGTATTTATATTGCCGGCGAACTCGGAGGCATGGGTTTGATAAAAAATGCAGTAGAACAGGGCAGACAAGCAGTTGACAACATCGCAAAAACAATTAAAAAAAACCACCAGGCCACCTACGACCTGATTATTATCGGTGCCGGACCGGCAGGAATCTCTGCCTCTCTGAACGCTAAAAAGCATCAGCTCAAATTCCTTACCCTCGAACAGGATTCACTTGGAGGAACTGTTTTCACTTTCCCACGATCTAAAATTGTGATGACTTCGGCCATGGATGTCCCCCTGCACGGGAAAATAAAACTATCAGAAACAAGCAAAACTGAATTGCTTGATTTTTGGATGACGGTGCTTAAAAAACACGCCATCGATGTTACACAAAACACGAAAGTTGAATCTATTACCCCTGAAAACGGAATTTTCAAAATTGAAACATCCAAATGCGATCAATATACCGCCAGTACTGTTTTGCTTGCAATTGGCCGCAGGGGCTCACCACGAAAATTGGGCGTCCCGGGAGAAACCCTCGAAAAAGTAGCCTACCGGCTTCTTGAAGCTGAAGAAATCAATGGCAAAGACATTATGGTTGTTGGTGGTGGCGACTCTGCCATAGAATCAGCTTTACTGCTGGCCGATCAAAACAAGGTTACCCTCACTTACCGCAGCGATGCCTTCAGTCGTATCAAACCAAAAAACAACACCAAAATAAAGGAAGCCATCGCCGACGGACGGATCAACATGATGTTTAACACAAATACTGTCAGCATTGAAAAGGATTCTGTCATCGTTTCTTCCGGTGCTGACAAAAAAGAGTTAACCATTAAAAATGACCTGATCTACATTTTTGCCGGTGGTGAATTGCCAACACAATTTTTACAAAAAATTGGCATTCAAATCACCAAAAAATTTGGAGAAGCGATTTTAAAACACAATTAACCTGAACCATTCATTATTGTATGTATTCAGGTGTAAATTGATTAATAGCCGGATATGAATTATCAGATTAAATTGTTTGCATTTTCAGTTTTGTTTGCCTGCTTTGCAGCTACGCCCGTTTTTTCTCAAATTTCCCCCGGAGAATTATCGAAATTTCATTCGCATCTTGAGGGAATTTCCAATTGCACCAAATGTCATATCCTTGGGAAAAATGTTTCCAATCAGAAATGCCTGGACTGCCATACAGAATTGAAAGCGCGTATTGATCTCAAAAAGGGATATCACGCATCATCTGAAATCAAAGGCAAAGAGTGTTTTACATGCCACAGCGACCATCACGGACTGAACTTTCAAATTGTTCGGTTTGTAAAAGAAAAATTTAATCACAATTTAACCGGATTTCCATTAACGGGAGCACATGTCAAAAAACAATGTGTCGACTGCCATAAAGCGGATCATATTACCGATCCGAAAATTAAAAAGAAAAAGTTCACATACCTTGGATTGAGCCCTGCATGTTTGACCTGCCATGAAGACTACCATCAGCAGACACTTTCAACCAATTGCACAGATTGTCATGATTATGAAAAATTCAAACCGGCGAAAAAATTCGATCATGCCAAAGCAAAATTTCAATTAACCGGAAAACATAAAGAAGTTGCATGTATTGAATGTCATAAAACTGGAATAAAGGAGACAAAAAAATTCCAGGAATTTAAAGGGTTAAAGTTCGATAATTGCACCCCGTGCCACAAAGACATACACAACAATAAATTCGGACAGAATTGCACGCAATGCCACACAGGGGAGTCATTCAGTGTCATCATCAAAGGGGTTCAGGGGTTCGATCATAACAAAACTAACTTTAAACTGGAAGGGAAGCATCAGCGGGTTGATTGTAAAAAATGTCACAAAACAAAACTCACCAACGCAATTAAATACGCGCATTGTAGTGATTGCCATACCGATTATCATAAAAACCAGTTCGCAAAACAGGGAGTATCGCCCGATTGTTCAAAATGTCATACCGTAAATGGGTTCAATGAGTTTTCTTTTACGATTGAACAACATAATGCCGGTGTATTCCAGCTAAAGGGAGCCCATCTTGCCACACCATGTTTCGCTTGCCACAAAAAAGAGACCAGCAAAACTGATACAACCTGGCATTTCAAAGACATCGGAAAACGTTGCATCGATTGCCATAAAAACATTCATCAGACTTTTATCAGTGATAAATTTTATCCTGACTCAAGTTGCGAAAACTGCCACAATGAAAGCAAGTGGAGTTCAATAACTTTTGATCATAAAAAGACAAACTTCGAACTTACCGGGGCACATGCAAAAAAAACATGCCGCGATTGCCATTTCAACAAGGAAAAAGAAGGTTATGCTCATCAAAAATTCAGCGGGTTGCCCACCGATTGCGAAAATTGCCATGAAGATAAGCATGCCAGACAATTTGAAATCAACGGAACAACCGATTGCAATAGATGCCATGATGTCGTTGCTTTCAAACCTGCACCAAAATTTGACCATAATAAAACACTCTTCCCGTTGGATGGAAAACACAAAAATGTTGCATGCATCAAATGCCACAAGATCAAAAAGGATAAAGAAATTTCTTTTGTCAATTATAAAATAAAAGAATTCAAATGCGAAAACTGTCATCATTAATTCTGTCGCTGGTATTTTCAGTAAGTCTGTTTTCACAATCATCACCCCACGGAGATGATTTTAAGGTAAACTGCATGGATTGCCATAACACCACCGGGTGGAAAATTGACATAAAGGCTTTGTCATTCAACCATAGCACCACTAAATTCCCTTTGGTCGGGCAGCATCAGGCCGTTAATTGCAAATTGTGCCACACCTCCCTGGAATTTGGCAAAGTCGGAAAAGAATGTGTTTCATGTCACACCGATATGCATAACCAAACTGTGGGAGATGACTGTGCAAGATGTCACACGCCTAACACCTGGGTCGTTAACAATATTACAGAGATTCATCAGCGAAGCCGCTTCCCCCTTGTCGGAAAACATGTTGCTGCCGATTGTTTCGCCTGCCATACAAATGCATCCGCCTCAAGTCTCAATTTTGGACCACTGGGTGTCAATTGCATTGATTGTCATCAAAAAGATTACGCTGCGACAACCAGGCCGAATCATGCTGCCGGTGGCTATTCAACAAATTGTATTGAATGCCACAACATGACTGCCAATGCTTGGGCAGGTGCCGGAATCAATCACAATTTCTTTCCGCTCACCGGCGGGCACGACATCAGCAATTGCGGGGATTGTCACAAAACATCCAACTATTCTGAAACCTCCCCCGAGTGTATTTCCTGTCACTTGTCAAACTACAATGCCACGACAAATCCCAACCACGCTACTAGTGGCATTTCAACAAACTGTAAAGATTGTCATACCACCGACCCGGGATGGAAACCGGCAAAATACGGAAACCATGATGCCAGATTTCCTATTTATTCGGGAAAACATAATGGGGAATGGAGCAAATGCACCGATTGCCATACCAATCCGGCAAGTTATTCACTGTTCACCTGCATCGATTGCCACGAACACGACCAAACGAAAATGAACGACGAACATGGAGAAGTTCAGGGCTATGAATATAACAGTCCTGCATGTTTTGCATGTCACCCGACTGGCAGTAAAGAAGGGTCGTTTAACCACAATAACTCGCAATTTCCTTTAACAGGGGCGCACATGGAAACCGATTGCATAAAATGTCATGCACAAGGTTATGCAGGAACAACAACCGTTTGTTATAACTGCCATACACAAAATTACACGCAATCTATTAATCCAAACCATGTTACTGGCAATATTCCAACAGATTGCGGCACCTGTCACACAACGCAGGCAACCTGGAAACCAGCCACTTTCCCTATCCATGATAATTATTACGTGATTGCCGGTGCGCATATACCAATAGCAAATGATTGCGCAACCTGCCACCAGGGAAATTACACCAATTCACCAAATACCTGTTTTGGATGTCACTCAGTTAAATACAATCAATCAACCAATCCGAACCATATCACGGCCAATTTCCCGACTACATGCGAAACTTGTCATTCGCAAGTAGCCTGGTCTCCTTCAAACTTTAACCATGACAACGTTTATCCACTCACAGGAGCCCATGCTGCCATTGCAACCAATTGTGTTGCCTGCCATAAGGGAAGCTATGTAAACACACCTAATACATGCAACGGTTGTCACATGCCGAATTATAATGCCACAACCAATCCAAATCATGTCACGGCAAACTTCCCGACAACCTGTCAAACGTGTCATTCGAATGTTGCATGGTCGCCGTCAACCTTTAACCATACCACCGTATACCCGCTCACTGGTGCACACGCAACCATTGCCAACAATTGTTTTGCATGTCATCAGGGAAATTATGTAAACACACCCAATACCTGTGCCGGTTGCCACATGCCCAATTTTAATGCTTCTGTCAATCCCAATCATGCTGCCATCAACATTCCGACCACCTGTGCCACCTGTCATACAACAAACCCCAACTGGGCACCCGCAACCTTCCCGATCCACAACAATTATTATGTGATAGCCGGAGCACATATTGCTATAACAAATAATTGCGCTGATTGTCATAACGGCAACTATAACTCAACCCCGAATACCTGTGTTGGCTGCCATCAGGCCAATTACAATCAAACGAACAATCCACCCCATGCGGCAGCCCAATTTCCCACAACATGTACCGACTGCCATACTCAAACGGCATGGTCGCCCGCTAACTGGAACCACGATGGTCAATACTTCCCGATATATTCCGGGAAGCATAAAAACAAATGGAATTCATGTTCTGATTGCCACCCAAATTCTTCCAATTATGCGGTGTTCACCTGTACAACCTCATGCCATCCGCAATCGTCCATGAATAATGAACATCAGGGTGTTGTCGGATACTCTTATGTGAGCTCCGCTTGTTATAATTGCCATCCGACCGGAAATGGCGGAAAAATGTTTGAAAGAATTGATCGTAAAGAATAAAGACACAACCATGAAAAAAACACTTCCGGCAATACTGCTGATGCTCTGCTGGTCAGGCCTGATGGGGCAAGACCTCAATGAGAGTTTAGAAGGGAAGGTATCTTATGTGACTTCACAAAATGTATACGTGAAATTCCAGGATACTGAAAACATTGCATCAGGTGATACTTTGTTTATGCGCAAGGATGGAGCCCTTATCCCTATGGTTACCGTAAAGGATATTTCATCCATTTCATGTGTTTGTATCCCAATCGCCGAACAAAAATTATCGGTTGGAGACCAGCTGATTTCGCGCCTAAAAAGAGTGAAACCTTCAATTCCCGAAACAGCCGAGAGTGTAAAGGTTGCCCCCATTACAGCAAAATCAGATACTTCCACCGTTAAAACTTTGCCATCAGCCAAACGAACTCAGATTCTTACCGGAAATTTATCTGTCGCTTCTTACCTGGGATTTTCTAATGTCGGTCCCAATTCAGAAAGAATGAAATACACCTTTGCGATGACAATTGATAACATCGGAAATTCCAAAGTATCAGCTGAAACATACATATCATTCGCACACAAACTTGGTGAATGGAGCACTGTTCAGGACGATATTTTCAATGGGTTAAAAATATACAGTCTGGCTTTGAATTACGCGATCAACAAACACAATACAATCTGGCTGGGAAGAAAAATCAACCCCAGAATTTCCAATGTCGGAGCAATTGACGGGCTTCAGTATGAATTAAAAGCCGGCTCATTCACCATCGGACTGATTGGTGGCACCAGACCCGACTACAAAAATTATAGTTTCAACCTGAATCTTGTTCAGTTTGGTGGTTACTTCGGACACGATTATGCCGGGAAAAATGGAAGTATGCAAACGACCGTTTCGTTTATACAGCAAAATAACAGCGGAATGACCGACCGCAGATTTGCCTATTTTCAACACACCAACTCACTCATCCGTAATATGTTCTTTTTCGGATCGGTTGAAGTTGACCTCTATAAAAAAACGATGAACCCTGTTGATTCAGTGTTGAAGGATACAACCTATACGCAAAGCAGTTCGCCGGTATTGTCGAATCTGTATCTGTCCCTGAGGTACAAACCTGTCAGGCAATTATCCCTGAGTATTTCATATAGTAACCGGCAAAATGTTATTTATTACGAAACCTACAAATCACTTGTAGACAGACTTCTGGAAGCCGCAACCGTTCAGGGATTTACCTTACAGATCAATTATCAGCCATTCAAATTATTTTCAATTGGTGTAAATGCAGGTTACAGAAACAGCAAACAGGATCCCCGGCCCACAAAGAACCTGTATGGTTATCTTTCATACAGCAACATTCCCGGCATCAATGTGGCAGCCACTCTCTCAGCCACCATACTGGAAACAAGTTATATGTCGGGCAGAATCTACAGCCTGGGAATTTCCCGCGACCTCGTACCAGGTAAGCTTTCAGGTGGCCTGAGTTACCGCTATGTCAGTTACAAGTTTTTCAGCGGTGAAACGAAATTAGTCCAAAATATGGGAGAAGTCGATCTGACATGGCGAATCATGAAGAAACTTTCATGTGGTCTCTATTATGAAGGTACCTTTGATAAGGCATCCATTTACAACAGGGTGTATATCAATATTACCCAAAGGTTTTAATTTCATAATCACTTCCCATATCAAATTACCTGGTTTCTACACCGGTTCTCTTCGCCTGAATAGGCCAAAGGAGCGTGTGCAACTCGGTTTACAGAGAGATTCAGGGGAGGTCATTTTAGCATTTTAGTCAGATTTGTTCCTGAATATTATTTATCTTTGCGCCTTAAATCATCACCTAAATCAAGTAACAGCATCCTATATGAATAAAAACAAAATCGTTGTCGCCGTTGTACTGGTAATATTGGCCATCTTTTTCGTATTTACTACCTGCTACAGAAGCGGGGATAAAAGCAAAGCAAGGGAATTACCTCCGGGCACTCATGGTGTAAGCGTTATTGAAGCCGTTCAAACTTCCAACTACACCTATCTGCAGGTTGAAGAAAATAAAAACAAATTCTGGATCGCGGTTGTCAGACGTGAAGCAAAGCCAGGCGATTCTGTATATTACAGCCAGGCTTATGAAATGAAAGGATTTGTAAGCAAAGAGTTGGGGCGCACCTTCCCATCTGTTTTCTTTGTACAGGATCCTACCAATACACTGGCAGTTGCCGAACCTCCGAGACCACAGTCGCCCGCAGGCAAAAAAGCTGAAATCAAGCAATGGAGTGAAGTTTCAGTGGTAACTCCCAAAGGGGGGATTTCCATCGCCGAACTGTATAAAAACCCGGGAAATTATGGAGGAAAGAAAGTTATTATCCGTGGCGTAGTGGTTAAATTCAATGCGCAAATCATGAATAAAAACTGGGTCCACATTCAGGATGGCACCAACGATGCAGGCAAATTTGACCTCACCGTAACCACCACCGACAGCCTGACTGTTGGCACTTATGCAACCTTTCAGGGAATCATCGCCCTGAACAAAGATTTCGGCTCAGGTTATTTCTATGATGTAATCATGGAAGAAGCCACGGCATCCGACATTAAATAGCATCCTTCTTTTCAGGAGTTGTCGGATCTTCATCCCGCACCACTTCTACTTTCAGATTTGCAACCATTGCTGCCACGGCCCCAACCGCGGCCAGCATGGGTGCAAAAATAGCACCGATCAGGCCGAATGTAACCGGAATTTCAAGGTATACCTTGCCATCCTCGTCTTTGATGATCAGTCTTCGCACATTTCCTTCATGAATGAGTTGCTTCACCTTGTCGACCAACTCCTCACCCCTTACACGGAATTCCTCCTTTAGATTGTCCATAGCTGTTTTTTTTGACTTCTATAAAAACGTCAATACCACTTTATTGTTGTAAAAATCATCAGGTCAAAATGATGATTTCCTACACTTAAAGTGGTTTTTTTTCGCAAATTTTATGATTTTAAAGAATTCGGATTAACTTCGTCAGGTTATTTGGTTATCCTCTTTACAATGATGGGAAATAATATCACCGATATCCTTGAATTTCTGCATGAAGCAAAAGGTTTCAAATATCGTGCATACCATGTTGAAATGCTTGAAAGGCGGATAAACAACAGAATTATTAACACGGAGTCAAAAAACATCAAGAACTATTACAGATTATTGATTTCTGACGCAGATGAAGCGACCCGTCTGGTAGAATATTTCATGATCAATGTTACCCACTTTTTCAGGGACCCCTTGTGTTTTGAGATGCTTTCAAAATTAATTATCCCGGATCTGATTTCGTCAAAAATAAAACTGGGTAATGATTCAATAAGAATCTGGTCCGCAGGTTGCTCGCGCGGTGAGGAGGCATATTCTGTGGCAATCCTCATAAACGAATACCTTGAACATGCAAAAATAAACCTCCATGTCGATTTGTTTGCCACCGACTATGATCCGGGGGCCATACATCTTGCCAATTCCGGAATCTACACGGCAGAGAGCCTGAAAGAAATAAAACTCGGGCTTATAAAAAAATACTTTGTTGAAATGAAAGGCAGCTTCGCTGTCACACCTGAGCTCAAATCGATGGTTAAGTTTTCAGTGTACGATTTACTCGATAAACGTAGTTATGCTCCAAGTGAAAGTATTTTTGGTAATTTCGACCTGATATTGTGCCGAAATGTGTTAATATATTTCAATCAGGAGTTTCAGGAATTTATTCTTAGCAAACTACACAAATCACTTGCAGCAAAAGGCGTGTTAATGCTTGGTGAAAGCGAAGTTCCTGTTTTGCTATACAAAGAGAAGTTCAGTCCATTAACCAGACATTGTAAGATTTATAGAAAAACAACTTCAGAATTTGATCTTTCGATATGAAAAAAATTGCATTTGCGAGCATTCGCTCAAACCTCACTTTCTGGTTCCTTTTTCTGGCGCTATCACCACTATTGATCGGAATGGTAATAACCTACACACAAAGTTCCAAAGAATTCAGAGAAACTACTTTTGAAAAGCTATCGGCAATCCGCGACCTTAAAGTAATGCAACTGGAAACATGGATTGCAGAACGTGTTTGGGATATGAATACAATGTCGAGAGATAGTGAATTATTGACCTTTAGCACATGGTTGAATGACAAAAACGATCCTGGTAACCAGAAAAAGAAAAACATCAGAGCGATTCTGGAAAATTATCAGAAAAGCCATTCGGTATATAGTGAGATTTTTATCATAAACGCGAAAACAGGTATCGTTGAAATTTCAACAAATCCAATATATGAAGGGCAGGATAAGACAGGAGACAGTTACTTTCACGAGCCTTTAATAACCAACAAAATATTCATAAAGGATATTTATTACTCACCCACTGTTGGGGAGAATTCGATGACATTTTCTATACCATTGCATATATCCTCACAGAAGGACAGTGAAATTAAAGGAATTATTGTGGCAAGAGTCGATTTAAAAAGTTCACTTTACAATCTGCTACTAAACCGGACCGGGTTGGGTAAAACCGGAGAAACACTGATTGTCAATAAAAACCTATTCGCAATCAGTGATTTACGCTGGTACCAGAATGCGCCTCTGGAGTTCCGTTTAAATACAGAAGCAGCCATGAACGCCGTACAGGGAAAAACAGGTATCTCGATCACCGAAGACTATCGTGGTGAAAAAGTGTTGGTGGCTTATACTTTCATCCATGAAACGGGTTGGGGTTTTGTTTGCAAGCAAGACTGGTCGGAGCTGAGCGGCCCGACAAATGCAATGGGCCAGTTGCTTGTATTATTGTTTGTGGTTTCGGGACTGGTCATCATGTTTATCGTGTATTTTGTAAGTAAATCAATTTCGTCGCCCATTGTTGACTTGGTTACCGATAGTCAAAATATTGCCGATGGAAATTATTCCATCCGGAATTCAGTCCGGTCACACAATGAATTGGGACAGCTTGGCAAGGCCATCAATACAATGGTCAATAGTATTGAATCGAAAGCCATCGTTCAAAAAGGCAGTGCCATCATCTCTGAAGCAGTAATCGGACATACAACACGAAGGCAATATGTTGAAACCTTCCTCAGGAAAATGTTAACTGTAACCAATGCCAACATGGCTGTTTTTTATACGCTGAATGAGTCGGGAACTGAGTATGAACACTTCGATTCGATTGGAGTCCACAAAAACCTGATGCAACCCTTTATGGCAAAAAACCCCGAAGGCGAAATCAGTAATGCGCTTGCGATGCAGAAAATCCAACATTTAAAAAACATCCCGGGCAATACGAAATTCATGTACAAAACCAGTATCGGAGAAATTATCCCCAGTGAAGTTGTTACAATTCCGGTGAAAAACAACAAAGACACTGTCATTGCAATTGTTTCACTCGCAAAAATAGACAGTTTCACCGATGAAGCGATTGAATCTATCAATCAATCATGGAATGTTTTAAATACATCCTACGGTAACCTCCTTGCCAATGAGCGCACCGCATTTCTTGCAGATAACCTTTTATTTTCGAACCAAAAATTAGAAGCTCAGACAGAAGAATTACGGGAACAGGCAGAAGAGTTACAACATCAGGCCAATGAACTTCAAAAAGGTTCTGATGTGTTGCAACTGCAGAACCAGGAACTTGAAATGCAACGGATTCAGGTTGAAGAGGCCACACGGCTGAAAAGTGAATTTCTTTCAAATATGAGCCATGAATTGCGCACACCGCTTAATTCCATCAATGCATTGTCACATGTTCTGATCAGACAGGCGAAGCACAAACTGTCGCCGGAAGAAAATGAATACATGGAAGTGATTGAACGCAATGGGAAACGACTATTGTCGCTGATCAACGATATCCTGGACCTTTCCAAAATCGAAGCCGGAAAAATGGAACTTCAGCCAAAACCCTTATCATTAAAGGATTTCCTTCGTCAGATTACAGACAATATCCAACCATTGGCCCGGCAGAAAAACATTACACTTGCCTTTACAATGGCTGATGAAGATATAAAAATTGACACCGATGAAACACGTTTGTATCAGATCATGTCCAATATTATCGGCAATGCTGTGAAATTCACCAACAAGGGCGGTGTTGAAATATCAGTAATTCCTGAAAAAACAGTGGTTCATTTTCATGTGAAAGATTCCGGAATTGGTATTTCCAGGGAGGCAATCCCTTATATTTTTGATGAATTCAGACAAGCTGACGGATCTACCTCGCGTGCTTACGAAGGAACAGGGCTGGGCCTTGCCATTGCGAAAAAACTTGTTAAAGCCCTTCATGGAAAAATCAGCGTGGAAAGCACCTTGGGGGAGGGCTCGGTATTTACCGTTTCACTGCCCGTTAAATGGGAAGGACGATTGGAAAGTGAAGCCTTTGCGATCAATCAAAATCTGACAACTGACCAATCAATAAAAACAATTCTGGTTGTTGACGACGACCCAGAAACGGTACGGGAAATTTCACAAAGCCTTCATGATGGCGGATATCACACACTGGGTACCACCTCTGGGCAGGAAGCCCTTGAACTGGCAGTAAAATATAAACCTTTTGCCATTACCCTCGACATTGTGATGCCTGAAATGGATGGTTTTGAGGTTTTGCAAAAAATCAAAAACAATCCTGAAACTTCTGATATTCCTGTTATCATCATTTCCGTTTCCGATGACCAACAAACCAGTTTTGCGCTTGGCGCTGTGGGATATATCTCCAAACCTGTTGACCGGCAAGCGCTTATCCGGGAAGTCAGAAAGCTGAATCCGAATCCTGCCACCATTATGATTGTTGACGACAATCCGGTCGATCGCAATCAGATTAAGCAAATCCTTCAGCAGGAAAACCTTCATAACATTGAAGCTGAAAGTGGCATGAAGTGTCTGGAGATGCTCAGTCTCAATCAACCTGATATACTTGTACTCGATCTGATGATGCCCGGAATGAATGGCTTCCAGGTTTTGGATGAGATCAGAAAAAGACCGGAAACACGGGATCTGCCTGTGATTGTGGTCACAGCAAAAGACCTGACACCATACGACAAAGCACAGCTTACAGGAAAAGTAGCCACGGTATTGAAAAAAAATACGGATGTTCCGGCCCGGATTTTTGCGGAAATAAAGCGGATCCTCGATCAGATAAAAATGAATCCAACTGCAAACAGGAAACCGGATGGTCCTGTGTCGGTTAAGCGGATCCTGATCGTTGAGGATAACCGCATTGCTGTGATCCAGATAAAAAAAATTCTCGAGCGGGAACCAATCACCGTTGATGTGGCCACTGATGGAAACCATGCCCTTGAATACATGAAACATACGATACCCGATGGGGTTATTCTCGATTTGATGATGCCCGGCATTGATGGATTTGAGGTGCTCGAAACAATCAGGGGTACGGAGGAAACACGAAAAATCCCTGTGATTGTCCTGACGGCCAAGAATCTGACTAAAAATGATTTGTCGCGGCTCTCATCAAACAACATTCAGCAACTTATCCAGAAGGGGGATATCAACCCGCATGAATTGCTTGACAAAGTCAGGAGTATGTTGCACCTGAATCCTTTACCGGATATTGCTATTGAAAAAATCGCAGTTTACCAGGATGTATCTTATGATCCATTGAAAAGAACATCCCCTTTGACCGACCGGTTTAAAATTCTCGTTATTGAGGATAATGCAGATAACCGATTGACCCTGCGGGCTATTATAGGGGAATCCTATCTACTTGTCGAAGCCACTGATGGCGAAGATGGATTGCAAAAAATATTTTCGGAACTGCCCGACCTGGTTTTGCTTGATATTTCCCTGCCAAAAATGAATGGTTTCGAAGTAGTTGCGTTGTTAAAAAAAGATGAAAAAACAAAACGGATTCCGGTAATTGCTTTAACTGCCAGGGCTATGAAAAACGACCGTGAAGAAATTCTGGCAGCGGGCTGTGATGAATATGTCGCAAAACCCGTTGACCGGGATGAATTGTTATTAAAAATTGAACATCTGCTTCAAAAACATCAATCTTGATAACACGGCACAGGGTAACAATTCTTTTCAAGCAAATTCAAAAGTACGACCACAATGAAAACCATCTTAGCCATTGACGACCAAGCTGATAACCTGATCACCATCAAGGCAATCATTCATTCGTATTTATCCGAATTTCAGGTAATTACTTCAACAACAGGTTCTGAAGGAATTAAAATGGCCAGGGAGCAACAGCCGGCAACCATTTTCATTGACATTATCATGCCTGAAATGGATGGTTTTGAAGTTTGCCGGCGATTAAAATCGGACGTACTAACCAAACATATCCCGGTAATTATGATCTCGGCTAGTATAACTGATACGGAAAGCCGCATTAAAGCACTTGAAACAGGGGCGGATGCTTTTGTTGTCAAACCCATTGATCCCGCAGAATTAATGGCCCAATTAAAGGTCATGCTGAGAATCAAACACTCGGAAGATCAGTTGCGGAATGAAAAAATAAGCATTGAACAAATTGTTCAGGCCAGAACTACTGAACTTCTTCTTGCCAATAAAAAGCTCGAACAGGAAATAGAAGAGCGCAAACAAACAGAGCAGAAACTATCAGAAAGCCAGATCAGGCAAGGCTCCATATTACACACCGCTATGGACGGTTTTATGCTAACTGATTTGAAAGGACGATTGATTGAAGTGAATGAGACCTATTGCAGGATGACTGGCTATACAACAGGAGAGTTACTGAGTATGTCCATCACTGACCTGTATGCCACCGAAACATTCGAAACCACAAAAGCCCACATTCATAAAGTCGTTGCCACAGGTAAAGACCGTTTCGAGTCAAAACACCGCAGGAAAGATGGGAGCATTTTCGATGTCGAAGTCAGCGTTCTGTATCAGCTATCCGAAAACGACCGGATATTGTCTTTCATCAATGATATCACCGACCGGAAGCAGGTTGAGTCGGAAATGATGAAAAGCCGGGAGCGTGCCAGTATGCAACGTAATTCAATTTCCAGGCTGGCGGTGGATGAGGTTATTTCACAAGGTGACCTGGCCAAATCATTTCACCGCCTTACAGAAGAAATAGCGGTGGCCATGGTGGTTGAACGTGCAGGAATCTGGTTATTTTCCGATGACCAGAAATCATTGCACTGTAATTCACTTTTCGATCTGAAAACGAAAAATCACATTCCCGGGTCATTACTGAATTGTACTGACTTCCCCCGTTATTTTGAAGCCATTCAAAAAGAGAGCAGGGTGAATGCCAATGATGCACAAAATGATCCGAGAACCTGCGAGTTTACTGAACAGTATCTCATTCCGCTTGGCATTACCTCCATGCTTGATGCCGGCATTTATATGGATGGTAAATTGATGGGGGTTGTATGTTTCGAGCATACCGGCGAAAAAAGAACATGGTTTGCCGATGAGGAATCGTTCGCAAGTACCATTGCATCCTTGGTAGCGCAGGCATTACTCAATAATAAGCGTAAGCAGGCAGAGAACATGTTACAGAATATTATTGAGCAAAATCCAATTTCGATTCAAATTCTTGATGCAGATGGTTTAACCATTAAGGTGAATCCTGCCCACACTTTGCTTTTCAATGCCGTGCCCCCTCCCGGTTTTTCTATTTTTGATGACCTGAAAACAAAAATGAAAGGGTTTGAAAAAATGATCTCCCTTGTTAAAAGTGGCAAAGTGGTTCATTTGCCTGATATTCCCTACAATGTTCATGATATATTTCCGGATTTTCCGGACAGCCCGGTTTGGATAAAAGCAACCATTTTCCCTTTGCAGGAGAGCAATGGGAAACCGGAAAGGTTTGTAATGATGCATGAAGATGTTACCAAACGAAAACAGTTTGAAAATGAAATTCTTCAATTAAATAAAGAGTTGGATATGCGTGTCAGACAGCGTACTGCCGAACTTGAAGAGGTAAACAAAGAACTTGAAACATTTTCCTATTCAATTTCACATGATCTGCTTGCCCCGTTACGACGCATCAAAGGTTTCATTAATCTGTTCCTCGAAGGAAAAACATCACATTTCACCAAAGAGGATAAGGAATATCTCACGCTTATTTCCTATTCTGCCCTTGAAATGGAGAAACTGATTGATGCCATTCTCTCTTTTTCCAGATTAAAAAGTTTCGAATTGCGAAAAACTACGATCAAATCTTATGACATGGTTCAACAGATCATTGAATTTTTCGGATCAGAAATAGCCAACAGGAAAATCAAATTCAATGTGGAAACACTACCTCCTGTCAGAGGAGATGCCGAACTAATCCGGCAGGTCTGGATAAACCTGATATCAAATGCCATTAAATACACAAGCAAAAAGGAATTGGCGGTCATTGAGATCGGCGCTTTATCCACTGGCACTGAAACGACATTTTTTGTTAAAGATAACGGTGCAGGCTTTAACATGAAATATGCCGACAAATTATTCGGTGTATTTCAACGGTTGCATAAAACACGTGATTTTGAAGGAGTTGGAATTGGACTGGCCAATGTAAACCGTATTATTTCGCGACATGGCGGCACTTGCCGGGCAGAAGGTGACATTGACCAGGGAGCCACCTTCTATTTCAGCTTACCAAAATAACTCAGTGTAACAGATGTTTCAGTTTGATTTTTAACAAATCAGGTTGGACAGGTTTTTTCAAATATTCAATGGCCCCCATTTTTAACCCTTTGAGTTCTTCTTCGGGGCTTGTATGTCCTGTAAGAAATACGACAGGAATGTCTACATTTTTCGACTTCAGAAATTCAAGCAACTGGTATCCGGTGAGATTCGGCATTTCAATATCAGATAATACCAAATCAATATGGTATTTACCAAGTTGAACCAAAGCATGAAGGCCATCTGAGGCTACTACGATTTCATAGCCCTCTTTTTCGAGAATGGTGGTTAGTACCTTTTGTTCGATGGGATCATCATCAACAAGTAAGATCCTTATCGCACTGTCCTTTTTGATCACCTTTGATTTCCTGGGTTCACCCGGGAACATTTTCTCAAAGAGTTCATCAAGGGGAATGGATGCAAACCCGGAGCTGTAATCCGACATCGCATAAGGAATAATCAGTTCATTGTGATGTATAATGGATCCGCATGAGTATACGACATTGGGAACATATCCTTCACGTTCTTTATCGTTGGCCATCAGAATTGGTTCTGAAAATTGCCCGATGACACGCGTTGGATCATTCAGATCAAGCATTACCGCGCCCAGACAATACCTTCTCATGGCACCAACACCATGCGTAATGAGCAACCATCCGCGATCAGTTTCAATGGGAGACCCGGAATTTCCCAATTGCACAAATTCCCATGGGAAGCGTGGTTCCTGAAATAGCTGAGCCGGTTCATCCCACAGGTTGATGACATCGGAAAACATGATAAAATTATTTTCACCATCCTGTCGCGAAAGCATGGCATATCTGCCATTTACCTTGCGGGGAAACAAAGCCATTCCCTTATTTTTTGCATTTTTTCCAAAGATCGGCCTCACCCTGAAATGGTAAAAATCAGTCGTTTCAATTAATTTGGGAAGAATGGCCACACCGTTATAGGCTGTGTAGGTCGCGTAATATTTAACACTGCCATTTTCCTCTGTAAACCGCACGAACCGGGCATCCTCAATGCCGTTGCTCTCTGTATCGGCAATTGGAAAAATAACACGTTCTGAAATAGCGGTATCCAGCGAAAATGTAATCTCATAATGTGAGTTTGCCAACCACGTTAATGCCTGAATAACTTTTTCAATTGAAAAGTTGATTTCTGTTTTTTGAATAAAATCCTCCACCACATATTGCAATTCCCTGAATAAAAACTGGTCGCCCAACTTCCCCATGATCTGATCAACTACATCATGATCATGTAACTTCATCTCTTCCAGTTTCTTTATAAAAGAGTCCTTTGTATAAATATGATCCTGAATTGTTTCAGCTTCATCGACCAGTTTTCCTGCAGGCTTGAATTCAAGGTGGTTGTGTTTGTCAATAATACCGCCCCGAAAAACCAAAGAAGAAATATGTCCTTCACCGGTGGCCCTGAAACTGACAATGACTCTTGTTTGCCCTTCCTGCAAGTTTGCCTGGTCGGGATCTTCTACCATCGACGGGTTGAAAAATGCAGCCGACTCAATGGAATATTCATGGGTGAAATATGACCCGATGAGCAGTTTCAGCTCCCGTGATAAAGTATCGGGATCAAAGCCGGCAGCTTTGACCAGGTGATGAACATGGCCAAAATGCTTCATAAAGATCCTGGTGATGTTGCGATGCCTGTCAGAAAAATCCCTCAGCGTTTGATTTAATGTTTGAAGGGCATCCTCCTCATTGAGCCCCATAATCCGGGCGATGATTTTTTTACCCCGCTCAGGGCCCCCCGGAAGAAAAAAACGGGCAATTACTCTCCTTGGATCCGGATCAAAATGTACAGGTTTGCGATTTACGGTTATGGCCATCTGCATTTAATTTTTAAGAAGTTCCTTTTTTATTGATAATAGCTCCGACAGAAGTGCTGCTGAAGATGTTTCCAGATTTAAGAACATCGGAGCGATCACTTCGACCATGAAATCCTTCTCCAGTCGTTCAAGTTCCAAAGCCTGCTCTGCAGAAAACGAACCCAGAATTTCTGTAAGGAAATTTTTTATTGTGGATTTTTTGACAATTTCAAGATAGAGGGCAGTCGTACCATCAAATTTCTCTTTGAGCCCCTTTAGTGTATCCGGATGCTCCTTTAATAAAACTTCGACGATTTCGATGATTTTCTCTAGAGCAGCATCCTCCATAACCTTTGCATGTAAATGAGATTCAGGATCGAAAAGCTGTCCGCAGGTTCCTTTCAACTTGTGTGAATTCGACTTTACCTGAACGATGTCATAATCCTCGATATTTTGGGCAATATCCCGGATTATTTCAGGTTGCTGTTCCGCGAACATATCAATGATTAAAATAGTCGTTTCGTTGTCAAAATCCTGATAAATATTATTAAACTTCTCTATGTCAATCATATAAAAATAATTATTGGTTGGTACTCATCGAAAAGCAGCGAAAACCTTCGTTGATTATTTTTCAACAAATATAATTATTGTTATCCTTCTATTAAAATAAAAACGCACGTTCTTATGAGCAAAACTTGAAAAAGAGAATATTTCACATGAAATGATTGGAATTTTTACTAATATTGTTCACCAAACCGGTTCAATATGAAAACCAATACTAAAATAACCTTGCTTTTTGTCAGCCTGTCGGGGTTTCTGGTCCTGTTTGCACTCGGATATTTTTATATCAGGGCCCAAGAGCAAAAATTATATGGTGAATCCAAGCAAAGTAGCGATCTGCAAATCATCCAGACTGTTCTTGAATTCAAGATGGAAGGATTTTTAAAGCCGGTGAAAGATAATTCTGCCTGGGACGAAATGGTTGCATTCTCCAAAACCAAAAACGAGAGTTGGGCTAAAAACAATCTCAGTCCGATCCTTACTACCTTTAACATGAGCTTTCTGGGAATTTATGACCTGGACGGAACACTTGCTTCTGCTGTCAATGACTCAGCCACCCTTAATTTTTCATTATCTCCGCAACAACTGAAAGAACTTTTCTCAAACAACAGTTCATGGAGCAGTTTTATTTTCCAGGATGGACGGCTTTATGAAATTTTTGGCGCAACCATTGTCCCTACTTTTGATATTGCCCATCAAACCAAAGCAAACGGTTATCTGGTTGCTGCCAAAACCTGGGATTCGGTTTACTGTACCGAAATCGGAAAAGCCACCGGCTTTAAACTCGAAATACATGAGGCTGATTCAATGGAATCCGTTCTGCCACAACCGGAAATAGAAGTGATTTATTATGACCTCCGAAAAACAAAAAACCATGCACCGGGTTTATTGAAATTTCATCGGACGAACCACATGGCCGTCGAATTGAATACATTGGGATATTTCGCCTTTGCCGGTTCAATCATTCTCATTGTAATATGTCTTGTGTTTTTTTATTGCATCAACCTTTGGATTTCAATACCTCTCAAACAGATAACCAAATGCTTATCAAACGGCAACATCGGATCTGTTAAAGATATTCTTGAGCAGCAAAATGAATTTGGGAGTATTGCAAGGCTTATCCGGAAATTCAATGCACAGCAATCCGACCTGATTAAAAAGATTGGCGAAAAAGATGCCGCTGATGAACAGATTAAAAAGTTATCCACCGCTGTTGAGCAAAGTGCCAACACCATCATGATTACTGATCTGGAAGGCAGAATTGAATATGTCAACCAACGGTTTGTTGAACTGACAGGCTATTCACAATCTGAAGCCATTGGACAAAATCCCAGCATATTAAAATCAGGTTTTCAGAAAGATGCGTTTTATCAAAACCTGTGGGAAACCATTTCATCCGGCAACGAGTGGAACGGGGAGATTTACAACAAAAAGAAAAATGGTGCTTTGTTCTGGGAATCCACCAGCATCGCCCCGATCAAGAACCAGGATGGCAAAATGATTAGTTATATTGCTGTCAAAGAGGACATCACCGCACGAAAAGAAACCGAAAAGGCCCTCACTGAAGCCAAAGAATTTGCCGAACTTATATACAAGGTTATCCCAAGCGCATTGTTTACCGTTGATTGTGAACAGAGGATTACCAGTTGGAATAAACAGGCCGAGGAAATTACCGGTTATTCAAAACAGGAGATGATCGGTAATACCTGTCATAAGTTTGCCGAAACACCCTGCGATGCAAATTGCGGCCTTTTTAACAAAAACGTAGTGAAGCCGATTCACGGACGTGAATGCACCATGCGAAATAAATCAGGGCAAATCATTCTCGTGTCAAAAAATGTTGACACCCTCAGGGATCCAATGGGAAATATCATCGGCGGGATCGAAAGTTTTGAAGACATCACAGAACGGAAAAAAGTTGAGAAAGCATTGTTTGACAGTAATCAGCGTTATTCAACCCTGGTTCATAAACTACCCGATCTCATCATCATTCATCGCATGGGCATTGTTCTTTTTGCCAATGAAGCTGCCCTTTCGGTGATGGGCGCTACCCTTGAGGAACTCCTGGGTACCAATATTATGGATTTTATTGCAGAAGAGTCGAAACCCACGGTGATCGAAAACATGCAAAGAAGAATGGCCGGTATTGATCAGGTTAGAGATTATGAGATAAAAGCCATCACTAAAAGAGGGGAAATCAAAGATACCATCATCCGGAGTGACAATATCATTTTTGACAATGAACCTGCCGTCATTGCAATTCTAATAGATATCACCGAAAGAAAACAGATTGAAATTGCCTTGCAAAAGGCAAAGGAGGAAGCCGAACGGGCCAGTAAAGCAAAATCAGAGTTCCTTGCCACCATGAGTCACGAAATCCGGACTCCGATGAATGGCGTGATCGGAATGACTGAACTTGCCCTGACAACCCAACTTACAGGCAGCCAGCGGGATTACCTGGAAACAATCCAAACATCAGCATACCTGCTGCTCGATACCATCAACGATATTCTCGATTTTTCCAAAATTGAAGCCGGGAAACTGGAAATCGAGCACGTAAGGTTCAACATTCATGATGTTCTGGAGAAAAGTGTTGACATCCTCACAGTGAAGGCTTTTGAAAAAAATCTGGAATTGTTGTGTGAAATCGAACCAGGGCTACCCGATTTTTATTACGGTGATCCTCTCCGAATTCGACAAATCCTGGTTAATTTTATCAGTAACGCCATAAAATTCACCGAAAAAGGCGAAATATACATCTCAGCAAAAAAACAACCCGGAAATTCTGATAATGATGGGGAGGTCAGGATTTTGTTCAGTGTGAAGGATACCGGAATCGGAATTGAGGAAAGTGCACAGCAAAATATTTTCAATCAATTCACGCAGGCTGATAATTCAACAACCAGGAAATATGGCGGTACCGGATTGGGCTTGTCTATTTCGAAAATGCTGACCGAAATTATGAACGGGGTACTGATTGTTGAAAGTGAGCTCGGGGTTGGCAGTACCTTCAGTTTCGAACTGCCTCTGCAAATAGCTTCAGAACCGCAATTGGGCGATAATTCCCCCAAACCGAAAATCAAGCGGGTTTTGGTCGTGGATGACAACCTCACCAATCTCAAAATTATGAAAGACATGCTGACCTACTGGGGTATTGATTCTACGATATGCACCAGCGGGAAGGAGGCACTCGGAGTTTTACAAAACGCCAATGAAGCAAAATTGGTTTTTGATCTGGTGATCGTAGATATGTGCATGCCTGAGATGGATGGAATTGCCGTGGCTGAAAAAATTCGTGATAACCAGAGCCTGCACCAAAAACCGGTTATTTTCATGTACTCATCCATTGAAAGAAATAACGTAGTTGACAGGTCTAATAATCTTGACATCCAACAGTATCTTACAAAACCTGTCAAGATGAAAGATTTTTTTGATCTGCTGCATAACCAAAAACCCCTAGCCCACGAACAACCACGTCAATTATCTTTAGCCATGGAGGAAATTATAAAAATTGAGTCAGGTAAGACTATTTTAATTGCCGAAGACAATAGCATCAATATGAAATTATTGAGTGTCATGTTGTCGAAAACAGGTGTCCGTGTGATTACCGCCAACAATGGTGACGAAGCAATTGTACAATTTAAGAATAACAGGATTGATCTTATTTTCATGGATGTTCACATGCCCGAAAGAGATGGTTTACAGGCAACTTCAGATATCCGGAAAATGGAAGAACCGGGAAAAAGGATTCCCATCATCGCCTTAACGGCCATCGCAATGCCCGGCGACCGAGAAAAATGTATTGAGGCCGGTATGGATGATTATTTGTCAAAACCCTTTCGAAAGGATGATCTCTATGCGGTCATCAAAAAATATCTGGTGTCCGAAAACCAGGAAAACGCCTGACATGATATATGAAAATGTAGAAATAATCGATGCTGGTGCCGAAGGCATGGCTGTAGGCAAAATCAATGAAAAGGTCATTTTTGTCCCCTTTGTGGTCCCGGGCGATGTGGTAGATGTACAGATTACCCGAAAAAAGAAGAAATTTCTGGAAGGTAAAGCGGTTCATTTCCATCAATATTCATCAAAAAGAGTTGAACCACATTGTTCCCACTTCGGCCTTTGTGGCGGCTGCCGCTGGCAAAGCATGAAATATGATGAGCAATTGTATTACAAACAAAAACAGGTTTTCGAAAGCCTCACCAGGATCGGCAAATTGGAAAATCCTGTCATATCACCCATTCTGCCTTCTGCCAGAACAAGATATTACCGGAATAAACTGGATTTTACTTTTTCGAATCACCGATGGCTGACAGACGAAGACCGCAATGCGGAGGAAAAAAGCAACAACACCAATGCCCTCGGATTCCATGTTCCGCAATTCTTCGACAAAGTTGTTGACATACAAGAATGTTTTCACATGAAGGATCCGGCGAACGCTATACGGACCGCTGCCAGAAAATATGCATTGGATCATGATTTGACTTTTTACGATGTTCGCATCTGGCAGGGTTTTTTGCGTAACCTTATTATCCGGAATACCGAAGCAGGTGGATTGATGGTCATTCTCGTTGTACGCCACAAGGAAGAACACCTGATGCGCATGCTGGAGCATCTGGCCATTCAGTTTCCAGAAATCACCAGCCTCTTTTATGTTATCAATCCGAAGCAAAATGACACCATTTACGACCTGGAATTCAACCTCTTTAAAGGTGATGCGTTTATAACGGAAAAAATGCCCCCCTTCAGAGCAGGTGGTCAGGAAATCGAATTTCGTATTGGTCCTGCATCATTTTTCCAGACAAATTCCCTCCAGGCTATCAATCTTTACCGGATCGCTGCCGAATATGCGATGTTCAAGGGTGACGAACTGGTTTATGACCTGTATACAGGCACAGGAACAATAGCAAACTACATTGCCCCGTACGTTAAAAAAGTGGTTGGAATCGAATCTGTTGCTGCTGCAATTGCCGATGCAGAAACCAATTCACGGATCAATCATATTTCAAATACAATCTTTTTTGCCGGAGAAACTGAAAAAATAATGCTGCCTGAGTTTATCACCGCCCAGGGGAAACCGGATATCATCATCACCGACCCGCCCAGAAATGGCATGCATGAGAAAGTAGTACGGACAATCATGGAGGTGGCCGCGGAAAAGGTCGTATATGTCAGTTGCAACCCGGCCACCCAGGCAAGGGATATCGCATTGCTGAATGAGCTGTATTTTATGGACAACTGTCAGCCTGTTGACATGTTTCCGCACACGCAGCATGTTGAGAATATTGCATTGCTCAAACGCAGAAATTAGTCTGGCGACAAACGGTGCCGTAATATCGAATGAAGAGATTCCATGTTGAATTCTTCTCCTTTCACAATCAAATCGGCCTGGTTGTAATAAAACTCCCGTTGAGTCAATTGTATGGTAACCCTGCCCTCCAATTCAGTTGCCGGAACATCTTTCAGCAACGGACGTTTCCGCTTTACTTTTTTTAAACGACTTACCAGGGCGGGTATCGTCCAGCAAAGATAAATTGAAATCCCGGCCTGTCTGATCAACTCCATATTGTTAAAAAAGCAAGGGGTGCCTCCACCTGTGGAAATCACAACATTATCCATCTTCATTGTTTCGTGAAGCAGAGTATGTTCAATTTTTCTAAAAACCTGTTCATCATACTTCTCAAAAAAATCAAGGATGCTTATTTTGAACCGCTCTTCAAACAGGTAATCCAGGTCAATAAACTCATAGCAGAGCTTTTCAGCCAGATGCCTGCCGATGTTTGATTTTCCTGAGGCCATGTAACCTATAAGGTAGATGCGCATAAGCCGTAAAAGTATGAAATATTTTAGTACCTTTGCCCCGACAAAAAGATGACATGATGAATACAAGGAAGCTTGCCATTTTTATTTCGCTTATCGCAGTGCTTTTCATCTTCGGATGTCGATCAGGAGGAAAAAACGGACAGGAAACTATTCCTGCCGACCTGGTAAACAACCCTAATTCTGCCAGTGGAACCTCCGATAAAGGGTCACTGCCTGTTATTCAGTTTGAAGAGGTTGAACACGATTTCGGCCGGATAATCGAAGGTGAAACCGTTTCTTATGCGTTCAAGTTTACAAATTCGGGTAAATCAGACCTGATCATTGGTGAGGTAAGTTCATCGTGTGGCTGTACCGTTCCCTCCTACCCTAAAACCCCCATTCGTCCGGGCGAAGGCGGCATTGTGAAAGTTGCTTTTAACAGCAATGGCAAAAGAGGTTACCAATCTAAAAATATTGTCGTTGCTTCTAATACACAACCCAACACCACTGTAATCACTATTAAAGCCCAGGTAGTAAATCCCGGAACAGAAAAATAAAACCCGTTTAACCTTATCCCTGTAAATCGTAAATCATAAATCATAAATCGTAAATCATAAATCGTAAATCATAAATCGTAAATCATAATTTCATATGACCAACCTGTTAAATATCCTCTTAATGGCTCCCCAGGGCCAGGGCGCTCAGCAAAATGGCTGGATGCAATTTTTACCTTTCGTACTGATCATTGTCGTGTTTTACTTTTTTTTCATCCGGCCTAACATGAAGCGGTCAAAAGAGCAGAAAAAATTCAAGGAAAACCTTCAAAGAGGTCAGAAAATCATTACCATTGGGGGTATCCATGGCCGGATTGTAGAAATCCAGGAAACCACAGTTACCATAGAAGTTGAAAACAATGTGAGACTTCGCATTGAGAAAACAGCTGTAGCAATGGACACCAGTGAAACCATCGAAGCAAAGTAACCTGTTACAATCGATATCCGATGAAATCTGATTTTCTTGAATTCATCGGTAATGCCAGGCAACGCCGGAGTGAAAAATTCAGGAACCAGTTTTCAGTATTTCTGATATGTCTGGTGCTTTCTGTCTTTATCTGGGCATTGGTGCGTCTTTCAAAGGACTATTATTATTCGATTGAGTACCATCTCACCTATTCACAGGTTCCGGCCAACTTACGTTTGGTAAGTTCTCAGGATTCAACCCTCAACCTGAGGATAAAAATCCAGGGATTTGAATTTTTCTCGGAACAATTCATCATCAAACAATACCATGAGTATGAGGTTAGCTTGCGCAATGTCAGGTTACGTAACCTTGGAGAACACACGCTCGGGTATTTATTAACCAACAGAATTGGCAAAGAGATTATCTCGCAGACAAACTTTCCAAGCGAGGTATATTTCGTTTCACCGGATACCCTGTTCTTCGAATTTGAAAAAAAAGTGACACGAAAATCACCGGCAACAAACGAACCTGATGCCATCCGAATGGAAGTATCTGGTAAGGATACCATTTTTCATCGCACTGACAGTGTGGTGAAGCATTTTAATCCGGCGAAGGACAATTACAAAAAAAAGTGACGGGATGTTAAAAATCGGACTGACAGGAAATATCGGTAGCGGAAAAAC
The DNA here is from genome assembly GCA_903875045.1 of uncultured Bacteroidales bacterium. GTDB lineage: Bacteria > Bacteroidota > Bacteroidia > Bacteroidales > FEN-979 > CAIVAT01. The sequence continues at coordinate 97,486 of CAIQUS010000035.1, read as the reverse complement.
AGTCGTATCTGGTGTATTTTCCACGCTGGGTATCCCTGTTTTTCATGCAGATGAGGAATCCAAAAAATTCCTGGATGATCCGATGGTGAAGAAGGAGATCATGAAACATTTCGGATATGGTATCCTTACAAATAACTATGAAATAAACAGAAGGTCACTCGCCTCCATTGTTTTTACCGATGAGCGTGCGTTAAAACTACTCAATTCTATCCTCCATCCGAGACTTATGCGTGATTTCCGTACCTGGGCATTGCTGCATGCCGATAAACCGTATGTAATGCAGGAGGCTGCCATCATTTTCGAAAGCGGATTGCGTAGTGAGTTTGACTATATCATTCATGTTTCATGCCCCAAAGAAACAGCCATCGACCGTGTCATAAAAAGAGACAAAATCGATGGCAATTCAGTGTTACGGCGAATGCAGTTTCAACTGGAGGATGCGGAAAAATTGAGATTATCCGATTTCGTGATCCGGAATGACGGATCGGAAATGGTTATCCCCCAGGTTCTTTCCATTCATCAGCAATTGTTAAAGATTGGCTCGGATCGCCATGATGATATTGCGCCCGGGACTGCTGATGCCTGATGCGAATTTTCGGTAATTTTCATCCAGGATATTTTCCATTCCAAGTTCAATATTAAGGTATTTCACTATCTGGTAACTTAATTTCAGGTTCAGTGTATACCAGGAAGGCATACCCAGATAATTGCCAGGACTATAGGGATCAGGAAGTGAATAAACTTTGTTGTCTTCACTACCCGGATTGTACTGACTGTTTCGCTTCCAGCCATTGTACATCACATAAAAATCGCCTTTGAACTTTTTAATCTCCAAACGGAAAGAAGTCATACCAAACACCGGCGGGATATGATCAAGTGGAAGTCCATCCGTTTCAATATACCCGTACGTATAAGTAAGGTTACTCAAAATAGAGAAGGAACGTGTCACTTGTGCCAGAACACTGCCCTGGAACCCGCAGATGTAAGCACTTCCCGCATTTACCGGGGCAAGGGTTTGGTATTTGTCGCCGTTTATTGTCATCGAGTCCAAGCCATTGTATGCAAACGGCCTGATTACGTTTGCATTCCGCAACCAATTGTAAAAGCCTGTTCCCTCAATCCGGACTTTCCCAAGAATTGTTTTAGCCACTGAAAGTTCGAGGTTATAGGAATATTCAGGTTTCAACCCGGGATTTGGAACGACGATGGTTTGCCCCGCCATCACATTCAGTTTTGTCAGGTCGTCAATGTTGGGGGCTCTGAATCCGGACGAACCTATCAATGAAAACTTCCAGTCGCTGCCCGGAGTGGCAACAAGGCTGAGATATCCGTTTAACGCTGTATTCTTCTGCGAGATGTTCGGGTCGAAGGGAATTTTCATAATCTTAACCATGGTATCAGAATAGGCTGCATTCAGGGTAACGTAGTTAAAACGAAGTCCCTGGGAAAACACAAATGCATCGCTGATTTTCCAGGTGTTTGACAGGTATGCAGACAGGTACATCATTGTTCCTTTCTGGTCGGGGTACCGTGTTGCCAGATTATCTGTTGAAACACCCGTTTTGATATTTTCATTATGTGCCCGGGAGTCAACATTGTTATATTGAAGTTCAATCCCGTAATGCAGGTTATCGCGTGAAGCGATCTTTTTATCGAAATCGGCATTCACAGAGTACACAGCGACAGATTCGAGGTTAAATGCTTTTGTGCTTTTGCCAAATCGGCGATTGATGCGATCTTCATTGACTTTCTGGTAACCAAGAATGAAGGATGCGTGATCGAATATCACGCCATTCAGAGTATATTCGGCTTTCAATGATGCCAGCAAGCGAGACTGAGGTCCATAATACCATTCTGCATACTTCATTATGCTGTCATTTGCCATTTCGGTGAGACGGTCGTATCGGGGAATATTGCTGGAATTTGAATACTGGACATTTAACATGTACCGACTTTGGGCACTGGGCTGAAACAGAACTTTACCAAGAAAATTATATTGGGAATAAGCAGATTGCCTTTGTATCCATGGTTTGTCGTTGGCAACTGTTGAGTCTTTTCCATTGATGCGTTCAGCGTAGAAAAGGCGCTGTCCAAAACTTCCATAAGCAGGATTGCTGACTTTTCCCTCACGAAGGTCGCCAAAATCGCTGTAGGAAAAGTTCAGGAGAACCGCCAGTTTCTTCCATCCAATGTTCAGATTGACACCACCAGTCTTTTCAATATTTCCCGATGAAAACCGGCCTAATATATTGCCATGAACTTCAGTTCTTCCGGTTGCAGACAATGTAGGATTTTTGGTAATGAAATTGATTACACCACCTAATGCATCACTGCCATAAATGGTGGAACCAGGACCGTAAAGAATTTCAGTGGATCCCAAACCGAATGGATCAACCGTTATGGCACTCTGCAGGTGACCGGCACGATAGATTGCATTGTTCATACGGATGCCATCAACCACCATCAAAACCTTATTGGCCTCAAAACCGCGAAGAACCGCACTCCCACCCCCCATTTGACTCGATTGAACAAAAACTTGTCCCGTTTGTTCCAGCATAATGGCAGCATTCTGTGGGTTTTTAAAAGCAACATCCTTTGCCTGTATCACTTCAATTTTATAAGGGAGATCAGATCTTTTCTCTTCGGTTCTGTTGCCTGTAATGACAAATTCGTCGAGTTTGATCACATTTTCGGTGAGATAGACCATACCCTTTGCGGGAATTGCAGATTTCAGCATCCTCAATGGCTGAAATGCAACATGGGTAAAATAGAGAGAGTCATTTGCAGCAAAAACAGTTAGATCGGCGATACCATCTGCATTGGTAATGACCATTTTGGTTTTTCCGGGATTAGAAATACTGACCTGAATGATCGGCTGCAGGTCTGATTTGTCGAGTACTTTCACCTGCTGACCCTGCAGGGCACCTGCAAAAAGAACCAGGAAAAAAGTGATAGCTAAAGGTATTTTCATTTCTATAAATATTTTGAATGATTGAATGAATGAATGAATGAATGAATGATTGATTGATTGATTGATTGATTGATTGATTGAACCGGGGCGATTGAATACCCTGACTCTGAAATAACCTGATGAGCGGGTTTCGCTTATGCTGGTCATTGCTGATGTCACAAATAACGGATACCGAAATGAAAGCAAATACAATCGGAATTACCACCAATAGTAACTCTTCTGTTGCAATTTGCGATTAAATCTGCATTGGGTTAAAGCCAGGAAGATCAGGAAAATTCAGGGGGCGGGCTCCAGGTTTGGAGGGTGGATGATTTCAATGTGATATTTATTCTGGGAAAGATTAAACTTCCTGAAAAGGAAGGATTCAAATCAATGGAATGTTCTGAAAAAAAGACCAGGTTCAGATGGTCCCATAAGGCAAAATGATGTTTATTTTGATTTACACGTTTCAAACCAGCAAATAATTTCGACTCCTTTGCATCATGAACACAGATAAAAACAGTTTTAGATCCTGATTTAATTTCACAGACAATATCATACATGGACCCCTTGTATCTGAATTCCTTTTTGTGAATACGTTGAAAATCAGGATCATGGGCTGCATCAGCAATTGTGAGGGTTATTAATTTTTCAGACTTTTGCAGGATCACCGATTGCATCTCTTTTCTGACAATTTGTTTATTCAATTCAAAGAGGATATAGTACCCCATTGAATTAAAAAGGAATATCGTCAGGATTGAATATATCAGCGCTTTTCTCAAAGGAGCAAACAGATTTCGATACAAATTTACGCGAAATTTACATCTGTCGGCAGAGTAAACACCAAAACACCTAATTTTGCCTCACAAACTCTAGTAATGGATTTTCTCAAAATATCTGCTGTCTCATACCTCAATACCTTCCCCTTTGTGTTTGGGCTTAGGAAATCGGGGCTACTGCAAAATTTCAGCCTCGAACTTGATGTTCCCTCACTTTGTGCAACAAAGCTTAAAAATGGTACGGTTGACGTTGCCCTTGTCCCGGTTGGGGCTTTACCTGAAATAAGTCAGTTTCATTACATTTCCGACTTTTGCATAGGTGCAGTTGGCCCGGTTAAAACCGTGTTACTCCTGTCGAGGGTTCCGCTGGAACAGATCAGTTGCGTTTACCTGGATTTTGATTCACGAACTTCGGTTGAACTGGTGAAGGTGCTTGCCAGACATTACTGGCATATCAACCCCCAATGGGAAAATCTGAAACCGGGACAATCCCGGGAAGCGGAAAAGTTCGAATCGCTGGTTGCCATTGGGGATAAGACCTTTGAACTCCGTGCTTACTTCCCTTATGTGTATGACCTTGCCGAGGCATGGGTCAGTTTCACCGGAATGCCATTTGTTTTTGCAGTGTGGGTTTCGCGAAAAAAATTGGCAGATGAAGTGCTGCTTTCATTTAACCAGGCCCTGGCATACGGCATCAGCCATAAACGTGAATGCATCGAATATTTCCATGACAGGCTGCCCGCGTGTGATGATTGTCTCTCCTACCTGGAACACAACATCTCCTTCGGATTTGATCAAAAGAAGAAGGAAGGGCTGAATGCTTTTCTGAATTTTATTTTTTCACAGGGTAGCCACGTTTCTTGGCCATATCCTCCAGCCGCTTCTGAAAACCAGACTTTTTAACCGTCTTTTTTCTGTTTGCTTCGATCTGAAGGTGAAGTTTTTTCTCATCAATGGTCGCCCTTATGATATATATCTGTGCAAAGGTGAGAAGGTTTGCGAGAAGGTAATAGTAACTCAGCCCTGAAGAATAATCGTTGAACCAGAACAGGAACATCACCGGCATGAGGTACATCATTGTTTTCATTCCCGGCATTTGGGTTTGCTGGGAGCCCATCATCTGATCGTTCAATTTTGTATAAAAGATACTTGAAATAGTCATCAGAAGGGCAAAAAGGCTGATATGGTCACCATAATAAGGAATGGTAAAACCTCCCGGGAAAGTATAAATGGAATCATAGGATGAAAGGTCCGTTGCCCAGAGAAAGGCTTGCTGGCGAAGTTCAATGGAAGAAGGAAAGAAACGGAACATGGCAATGAGGATAGGCATTTGAAGCAACAAGGGGATACAGCCTGCCATTGGGTTCACACCTGCTTTTTTATACAGATCCATGGTAGCCGATTGTTTTTTCATGGCATCCTCTTTCTTCGAAAACTTCTTGGTCAGCTCATCAATTTCCGGTTTCAGCACCCGCATTTTAGCCGATGATTTGTAGGTTTTATAGGCAATCGGAAATAGAATGATTTTCAGAAGAATGGTCAGTATCAAAATGATGACCCCATAATTCCAGCCAAAGTTCCCAAAAAAGGTAAAGACGGGGATTACAGCGTAAATATTGATCCAGGCCATCAGGAAAAAGCCCCAACCAAGCGGAATCTGTTTTTCAAGGTCCTGGTGATATTTTTTTAACCCGTAATATTTATTGGGGCCAAAATACATCGACATGGAGACAGTTTTATTGTCTTTTGGGATAAATGGAATCCCAACTTCGGTCGACATGGTTTTCAGGTAGTGATTGCCTCCCGGCAGTGTAGCCACCTTTAATTTGGGATCGCTGAAAAAATCGTCCGCAATAAGGGTACTGGTAAAGAATTGTTGTTTATAGGAGATCCATTTGAGCCGTTCATTTTTCAGGTTTTTCTCTTCATCACTCGTCTCAGAAAGGTTATCAACATTATCTTCCGAATACTTAAAGTATAAACCCGTACTCATCCGTTCCATGTTGAGACTCTTCTCCTGGCGGTTGAGATTGTTGTTCCAGTTAAGTACAAGGTATTTGGTGGCAGGATCAACGAAATCGGCCATATTGACAAATTTCACGCTGTATCTCAACATATACTCATTACCCTTAACGGTATATATGTACTCAATGTATTTACCCGGATCAATGGTTGTATCGGAAGCAGCCATGAAAAGACGCATCCCGAATGACACCGAATCATTCCCCGTAACTTTGATCACTGGTTGGCCGGCATTTTTGGGATCAGGCCAGAAAGGTTGGAAATAGAGTTTGTTGGTATTGATGATCCTGTTGTTGGAAAAGAAGGACAGTCCGAATTGAAGGGAGTCTTTGCTCATCAGTGCAAGCGGGTGTTGATCCCAGGTACGGTAATCATTCAGTTCAACACGCGATATTTTACCGCCTAACGAGGATATCTGAAGTTTAAAAACATCATTTTCAATAGAATACGAAGTGTCTTTCCCTACGGCAGCCATGGCAAAAGCACCAAGTTCATCCTTCATGGTAAGGCGAAGAATGGTAACTGAATCAAGCCTTTTCCCTGATGAGACCACCTTCTCCTTTTCTTTTGCAACCGAGATGGCACGGTCACGGGCCACGGCTTTGATTTCAGCTTCACGTTTGGCCTGATTGACCAGATAAATTGAGTCGGCCCTTCGTTTTTGTTGCATCAGCTGCGCCTCGGAAGGCTTATTCAAATAGAAGGAGGCAATAAAAAGCCCGAAGATCAGGACCAGGCCAATGACGGTGTTATTGTTCATAGTGGATAGTGAAAAAATGGGTGCAAAGGTACAAAAATGTTCTTATCTGTCAGCGTAGTCCTTTGCTGCTTTAACAAAACTAACGAAAAGAGGGTGAGGACGGGCAACGGTACTTTTATATTCAGGATGGAACTGAACTCCAACAAACCATGGATGATTTTCAAGTTCAATGATCTCAACCAGGTTGTCTTTCAGGTTCATGCCAACAGCCTTCATGCCAGCTTTTCTGTATACATCCATGTATTCATTGTTAAATTCGAACCGGTGACGGTGGCGTTCGCTGACATTATCCTGATGATACACCGTTTGAACCATCGAACCGGGCGTTAATTTACAAGGGTATGATCCCAGCCGCATGGTTCCACCCAAGCCTGAAATCTTTTTTTGCACCTCCATCATATCGATCACCGGGTATGGTGTAAGCTTGTTAAATTCAGTCGAATGGGCGCCAACATAGCCTAAAACATTACGTCCGAATTCAATGACCGCACATTGCATTCCCAGGCAGATTCCGAAAAACGGAATTTTATTTTCCCTGGCAAAACGGATGGCTGCGATTTTTCCTTCAATACCCCGTTCGCCAAAACCCGGAGCCACCAGAATGCCATCCAGTTTACCCAATTTTTCAGCTACATTGGAATCATCAATAAATTCGGAATGAAAAGTTTGAACCTTCACACGCACGCCGTTTGATGTACCTGCATGGATGAACGACTCATTGATGGATTTGTAGGCATCCTTCAATTCCACATACTTACCAACCAGGCCAATATTGACTTCGCCGGATGGGTGCTTCAGGGCATATAAAAACTGTTCCCAATCGGTCAGATCTGGTTCCTGGTCATAAGGCATGTTGGTTTTCTTGAGGATTTCAAGGTCCAGATTCTCCTCACGCATCAAAATGGGAACATCATAAATTGATTCGGCATCAATCGATTCAATCACCGAAGTTGGACTCACATTGCAAAACAAGGCAATTTTATTACGGATGCCTTCTGAAAGGTGTTTTTCGGTTCTGCAAACAATTATATCGGGCTGAACGCCTGACTCAAGCAGGGTTTTTACGGAATGTTGCGTTGGTTTGGTTTTCAATTCGCCTGCAGCCGCAAGATAAGGAACGAGGGTAAGATGAACTACGACGCAATTGCAACCAAGTTCCCAGCGAAGCTGACGAACCGCTTCAATAAAGGGTAGCGACTCTATGTCGCCAACTGTACCGCCAATTTCGGTAATGATAAAATCGTAGTCACCCCTGTTGGCCAGCAGTTTAATCCTGTATTTGATTTCATCGGTGATATGCGGGATCACCTGAACTGTTTCACCAAGATACTGGCCCTGGCGCTCCTTGGTAATGACCGATTGATAAATCACACCAGTCGTAACATTGTTTGCCTGGGAGGTAGGCACATTGGAGAATCGCTCGTAATGACCAAGGTCGAGGTCCGTTTCAGCACCATCTTCGGTAACAAAACATTCGCCGTGTTCGTAAGGATTGAGTGTTCCCGGATCAATATTGATATACGGGTCAAGTTTTTGAATTGTGACGGAAAATCCGCGCGCAACAAGTAGTTTAGCAATTGAAGATGAGATTATTCCCTTACCCAAAGAGGAAGTTACTCCGCCTGTGACGAATATGTATTTTGTATTTGACATTAAAATTTTAATTGATGGTCAGAACCCCGGCAAAATTACGCTAAATAATCGTAAATCGTAAATCGTAAATCGTAAATTGCAAATCATAACCGATTATCCCCGATCGATTCTGCGTTTGACAGCAAGAATTTCGGAAGCAATTTCCTCGATAGGTTTATTGGTAACCGTAATCACCGGCCACTCATAGCGATCGAAAATACGTTGGGCATAATACAATTCCTTGCGGACGAAATCGACTGAAGCATAATCCCTGGTATTACCTCCCAGGTACTCCTGCCGTGCTTTCCGTAACCCGGAAAGATCATGGGCCTGGGTTGTGAGGCCAAAAACACTTCCATACGGCAACTTTGAAAGCGATTCGGGTAACTCTGCACCCATCACAACTGGGTAATTTGCTACAAACCATCCTTTGTAGGCGAGAAAAATGCTCAACGGCGTTTTGAAGGTTCGCGACACCCCGACAAGTACAATTTCTGCTTTGTCATACTCATTGTCTCTGAGGCCGTCGTCATGGTTAAAAGCAAATTGCATGGAGTCAATCCGTTTGAAATACTCTTTGTTGATGGTGAAAAACAAACCCGGTTCCCCCTGAGGCGATTCATCCAGGAAATTGGTCATCCGCATCAGCAGAGGCCCGATGAGGTCGATGGCCTCCACGTTGTGAATTCTGCAAATCCGCACAATATCCCCCCTGAGTGCTTCAGAAACAAGGGTATGAACAATGAAACCTTTTTGCTGCTCGACCTCAAGCACAATTTCTTCAATTTGAGATACTGTTCTCACTTCTGCTTTGAGGATGATTTCAACCTCCCTGTTCATAAACTGTGTTAAAACTGCCTGCAAAGCTTGCCTGGCAGTGCGTCCGGTTCCATCGGATACAGCGTAAATTTTATACATCACTATAGAATTAATGATCGTAAAACTATGGTTTTTATTGATTCCGGGCAAAAAGAAATTCGTTTTTTTTTACTACGGTTAAAATCTGTAATTTTGCACTTCATATTTTAAAAACTTTTCAATTCAAAATCAAATATCTTATGGGAACAATTAAAGTTGGAATTAACGGATTCGGGCGCATCGGACGCCTCACCTACCGTGCACTGATGGAAAAGAGTAATGTTGAGGTTGTTGCAATCAATGACCTTACGGATGCCAAAACACTGGCACACCTGTTAAAGTATGATTCTGTTCATGGGAAATTCCCTGGAGAGGTTGCCATCGATGGCGATAGTCTTGTGGTAAACGGGAAAAAGTTTAAAGTGATGGCCGAAAAAGACCCGGCCAATCTGCCGTGGGCCGCACTCGGTGTTGAGGTTGTGATTGAATGCACCGGCATTTTCCGTACACGTGAAAAAATGAGTAAACACCTTACTGCAGGGGCAAAAAAAGTTTTATTGTCAGTGCCGTCAGATAATAAAGATGACGTTGATGCTACGATTGTGATGGGCGTTAACGATAACACCCTTACACCCGACATGAAGCTCATCTCCAATGCTTCCTGCACCACGAACTGCCTTGCTCCCATTGCCAAGGTATTGAACGATAGCTTTGGTATTAAAAAAGGCCTGATGAATACCATTCACAGTTACACGAATGACCAGATTATTCTTGATGCTCCGCACAAGGATCTCCGCCGGGCCCGTGCAGCTGCTGTTTCGATCATCCCTACCAAAACAGGTGCAGCCAAAGCCATCGGGCTGGTTATTCCTGAACTGGAAGGGAAAATGGATGGCTTTGCTGTTCGTGTTCCGACCCCGGACGGATCACTCGTTGATCTCACCTGCGAATTGAAACGTGATGTGACCAAAGACGAAATTCATGCTGCCATGAAAGCCGCTGCCAATGGCCCGATGAAAGGGGTGTTGCAGTATCTTGACGAACCGCTGGTTAGTTGTGATATCGTTGGAAACCCCCACTCATCCATCTATGATTCAGAACTTACCAAGGTTTTGGGTGGCAACCTGGTGAAAGTAATTTCGTGGTATGATAACGAATATGGTTACTCACAACGTTTGGCCGACCTGGTTGTCAGGATGGGCTAAATTTGTTAGTTCAATTTTCATCATAAAGCCGTCGTTCATTTGACGGCTTTTTTTTATTTTTTTCAGGGATTTTTGCAAATTTTCATTCAGTATCTTTGCTTTATCAGCTCATTTCCATGGAATCAATCAAAGAAATTTTCAAGATCGGTTATGGTCCTTCCAGCAGCCATACCATGGGCCCTGCGAAAGCAGCCGCCATCTTCCTTGGTCGTAACCCGGGCATTAAAAAGTTCAGAGTCACCCTGTACGGAAGCCTTGCCGCAACAGGCAAAGGTCATCTGACCGACCGGGCTGTCCAGGATGCACTCTCACCATATTCATCGGAAATCGTTTGGGAACCCGATCTGTTTTTACCGGCTCATCCCAATGGAATAAAGTTTGAAGCATTGGATAAAGCTGATAATGTGCGCGATGAATGGATCACATACAGTATCGGCGGTGGCGATATCAGCGATTCAGGCCAAAGAGATGCATCGGCTCATATTTACAAGCTGAATACCATGGCAGAAATTCTCAAATGGTGCGAGGAAAATGGCCGGTCAATGTGGGAGTTTGTGGAGATGCATGAAACACCTGCCTTATGGGACCATCTCACCGAAGTCTGGAAGGTAATGCAGGAGGCGATCGAACGCGGGATTGAGGCGGAAGGTGTTTTGCCCGGACGGTTAAACCTTCCGCGGAAAGCATCATCCTTTTATACGAAAGCACGAAGTTTCAAAGGAACTTTAGCCCGACGTGCGTTTACCTTTGCCTTTGCCCTGGCCGTTTCTGAAGAGAATGCCGCAGGCGGAAAAATCGTCACAGCCCCTACCTGCGGTTCCTGTGGAGTTATTCCGGCAGTGCTTTATCTATTGAAAACACAATATGATTTCAGCGAAAAGAAGATTCTGCGGGGCCTCGCAACGGCAGGTTTGATTGGAAACCTCATTAAGACAAACGCCTCCATTTCAGGCGCAGAGGTTGGTTGCCAGGGGGAAGTAGGCAGTGCGAGCTCAATGGCTGCAGCTGCAGCCGAACAGATGTTTGGCGGCACACCAGGCCAGGTAGAATATGCAGCCTCCATTGCCATGGAACATTTTTTAGGGCTTACGTGCGACCCATTGTTAGGACTGGTGCAGATACCATGTATTGAGCGCAACGCTTTCGGCGCAGCCCGTGCCCTGGATGCGAACATGTATGCCCTGCTTTCTGATGGCCATCACATTGTCAGCTTTGACCGCGTTATTCAGGCAATGAAACAAACCGGACATGATCTTCCACGGATTTACAAGGAAACAGCTGAGGGGGGATTGGCGGCGCTGGGGATTAGGGGGTGAAAAGGTGGGCAAGTGGGCAAGTGGGCAGGTGGACAGTTGGACTCGTAAAAAAAGAATTTTGAGATTTGAATTTGCATTTTGTATTTAGAGTTGCTAATGGGAAAAATCTTATTATGTATTAAGCAAAATGCTGTCTATATTTTATTGGCAGCATATAGCCTGGCTGGTTTACTGACGATTATTTTGTTTGATGGCACCGGGGATGATGGCGACAGCATTGCGCATTATTTTTTCGCACGGTATGCGCCTGCACATCCGCAACTTTACCTGAACCATTGGGCGAAACCTTTGTTTGTCGTGATCAGTTCCCCTTTTGCCCAATTCGGATTCATCGGCATGAAGGTATTTAACCTCTGCGTTTCGATCCTGACATTTTATATTACCTTCCTCACAGCCAGGCTAATAGGTATTAGAAACCCATTGGCGGTGGTTGTTTTTCTGATCTTCACCCCATTGTATTATGTGCTGACTTTTTCGGGACTTACTGAACCACTTTTTGCACTGTTTCTAATTGGTTCAATTTACCTGGCAACACAAAAGGCCATGTTACCAGCGGCAATACTCGTTTCATTCATGCCATTTGTACGTTCCGAGGGATTGATCATCATCCTTGTGTTCGGCTTGTATTTTATTGTAATAAAACAATGGAAATACCTGCCATGGCTGATATTGGGCCATATTGTTTTTGCTGTTGCCGGATTTTTCGTTTATCACGATTTTTTATGGGTTTTCAATAAAATACCGTATGCCAGCCTCACACAAAAATATGGAAGCGGACCGCTTTTACATTTCGTTTACCAACTTAATTATGTGATCGGGGTTCCGCTCTATTTATTGTTGCTGGCAGGATTTTGGAGTTATCCTTGGAGATTAATAAAGAGAAAAGCCACATTGCTCCCTGAAGAGTATTTTCTGGTTGTTGGCGGATTTTTTGCATTCATTTTTGCTCATTCAATTTTCTGGTATTTTGGAGTTTTCAATTCCATGGGATTAAAGCGGGTACTTCTTGGCGTTTTACCGCTGATTTGCCTGATGGCATTGAGAGGGTTTAATCTCCTGACCGAGGAACTTCCGGCAGGCCATAAACACGTGAGGATCATTGCCGGAAGCCTGTTGATTTTATATGTAATTATTTTCCCCTTTACAAGGAACCCGGCTGCAATCAACTGGAAAAAAGATATGAGTCTCACCGGTGAGCAAAAACTTGCAAAAGGGGTTGCTGCTTTTATCAAAGAAAATCCGGGAGCTCCGGGATCAAGACTGCTTTACTTTTACCCCTATCTCAGCGAAACCCTGAAAGTTGATCATTTCGACAGTCTTCGCCGCGTTGACTTATCCATTAAAGGTCTTAGTGACCTTTATCCGGATGACAGAATCATCTGGGATAACTGGTTTGCCCTGGCCGAGGCTCACGTTACCCTTGAAATGCTGGCTAAAACTCCCGGCCTGGTAAGGGAAATCGATTTCACCTCGAAAACGGACGGGCGGGAAGTCAGGTTTGTGATTTTCCGGAAAGAATAGACAATCAGAGCAATCCTGCGTTTTTCAAAATTTCATGCAATTTTGGCTGATGTTCTGCAAAATCGCGAAGAACATTCAACATTCTGGCATTTTCCCTTTTCAAAGGGGAGAGTGAAAGTGTCCGGTCCCAAAATGCAAAGCCAAATACACTGATCATCATCGTGGTAAAAATACCGACAATGGCCCAAAGGAAGTTGAACAATTGATCGAACCGTTTGTCGATGGCATCAAACCGCTGATCAATCGCTTTGAACCGTTGATCAACCGCTTCGAATCTTTGATCAACTGATTTGAATTGTTGATCCACTGCTTCGAATCTTTTGTCAATGGCCTCAACCTTTTGTTCTGTCCGGATGATCCGGTCGCGGTCATCCAAAGTAAATGGAATCGCTTTTGTTTCGGCAGTTCCGGTAAATGGAATTGCCAGCAGGAAAAACAAAGTAATCTTCTGAAATGCTTTCATTTTGGTTTCGGATTAAAGTTATATTGCTTAATCCGGTTAAGATGCAAAGGTAATACAGAAAACGGGAAAAGTTAACAACTTTTTTGCCCAATCCTAAATTGAATATCCAAAATCCAAAATCCAAAATAAAGATGTATCTTTGCAGCCTAATAATCAGTGTTTGAGGTCAAATAGTTCAGGTTTCACCTGGTATACTCCCTCCCCGGAAATCCCGAAAGCACACAATAAAACAATTACATGATTACATTTGAAGAATTGGGTATCAGCAAAGAGATTGTGCTGGCCCTCGTCGACCTTGGTTTTGAAGTCCCAATGCCTGTACAGGAAAAGGTTATCCCCCTCCTCCTGGGTGAAAAGACTGATATTGTTGCACTTGCTCAAACCGGGACAGGAAAAACGGCCGCTTACGGACTGCCCCTGATCCAGCAAATCGACACGGACAATGCGCTTCCGCAGGCATTGATCCTTTGTCCGACCCGCGAACTTTGTGTTCAGATTGCGGGCGACCTGAACGACTTTGCCAAATATGTCGACGACCTGCATGTTCTGCCGGTATATGGCGGCAGCAGTTATGATGTTCAGATCAAAGCCCTGAAAAGAGGGGTTCAGATCGTGGTTGCCACTCCTGGACGATTGATCGACCTGATGCACAGAAAAGCGATCAAATTGCGTGATGTTCATTCTGTGGTTCTTGATGAAGCCGATGAAATGCTTAACATGGGTTTTCTCGACAGTATCAACGACATCCTTGCCGAAGTACCTGAAAACAGGAGTACACTTCTGTTTTCCGCCACCATGCCAAGAGAAGTCGCGGTGATTGCCAAAAATTACATGAAGAACCCCATTGAGATCACGATTGGCAACCGCAATTCCGGCGCAGAGAATATCAAACATCTTTATTATACTGTTCATGCCAAAGATAAATATACTGCGCTGAAGCGTATTGTCGATTTTTATCCGGCCATTTATGGTATCGTGTTCTGCCGCACGCGTATTGACACCCAGGAAATTGCCGACAAACTCATTGCAGATGGCTATAATGCAGAAGCCCTGCATGGTGATTTATCGCAGATGCAACGCGACAGCGTGATGCAGAAATTCAGGATTCGCCATGTTCAGTTATTGGTTGCCACAGATGTTGCGGCACGCGGACTGGATGTGAATGACCTGACACATATTATCAATTACGCCCTTCCGGATGACCTCTCTGCCTACACCCATCGCAGCGGAAGAACTGGCCGTGCAGGGAAAGCAGGAGTATCTATTGCCATCATCAACCTCAAAGAAAAACATTTGATCAGGCAGATTGAGAAACTGATCAATAAATCATTCATAGCCGCGAAAGTCCCGGGAGGGCGTGAAATATGCGAAAAGCAGCTTTTCAACCTCATCAACAAGATGGAGAATGTGGAGATTGAACATTCAGAAATTGACCCCTTCCTGCCGGCCATTTACAAAAAGCTTGAGTGGCTTGAGAAGGAGGATGTGATCAAACGCTTTGTGGCACTTGAATTCAACCGTTTCCTCGAATATTACCGGAATTCGAAAGATATCAACGTGTATGAAGAAAAAGGACGTGAATCATTCCGTGAAAAGGGCGGGAAAGAATCATTCCGCGATAAGGGCGCGAAGGAATCATTCCGCGACAGAGGCAGCCGTGGTGAATCCCGCAAAGAGGTGACCGAATTCACACGACTTGTCATCAATGCGGGCAAAGGCGACGGACTTTATCCGAACAATCTGATTGAACTTATCAATGCCAACAGCCCGGGAAAAAGAATCCGTATCGGTGACATCACCCTTGGGAAAAATGATGGTGTTTTTGAAGTCGATACAGAATATGCGAAATTCCTTGCCCAGGCCTTGAGTGAAGCCGAATTCAAAGGGGCAAACCTTTCGGTAGGAATAGCAAAAGGCGAATCTGTGGTAAATGCACCTGAACGTCGTTCATTCAAAGAAAAGGGAAAATTCAAAGATGGTGCTGATTTCAAAAAGGGAAAAGGTGCTGCTGATTTCAAAAAGGGAAAGAGCGGTGCTGACTTAAAAAAGGGGAAGGAATTTCCTGAAAACAAAGACCAGGAAATCAAGTCATGGATAAAATCGAAAGGCGACAATCCCTTTTCGGGGAGTGAAGAATGGGCTGGAAAGAAGAAGAAGAAAAAGAAATAATCCCTAAGTTTGCACCCCAAAACTAAGTTACATGCTCAAACAACTCATCGCCCGGCAAATGGTAAAACGGACCAAAAGCCGGCAGTACCCTGTTGATTACCTCGAACAGAAACATGTTGACCAAACTCAGCCTTACCCCAACGACAGTTCATATTTTTACGGAGGCGACAAATCCGGCAATGCCTTTATCACCAGGATGGCTTTCCGGGAACCAAAGCGGCCCAATGAATACTGGTTTGATTTTTTCCTGAAGGATCAGGGGTATTTCGGGCTGACCTCATCCCCGGGCCCGGAGGGAAAAGGTTTCCAGCAAGGCACCCTGAAATGGGAACCCATCGAAATTGGTAAAATCTGGCGGGTAACCTTTGAAGGTACAGTTCATGACAAGTCAGGAAAACCGCACCGGTGCATAGCCAATATGGTTTTCACAGGAAACCACCCGGTATACGATTTTGCAAAAAGTTCAGATCAGTCTGTTATTGCAAGGGCAATTGCCGCCGAGAAATGGACCAAGGCATTTTTTCATGCCATGAAAGATACACACCAGGTCCACTATGAGCAAACCGGACAATTTAAGGGTACGATTATCCTCGACGGTAAAACATATACCCTGGATATGATGGGTTCACGCGACCACTCTTTCGGTTCGCGAAACTGGCTCACCTGGGACCGGCATTACTGGATCACCGGCGTTTCCGATGCAGGGGTTCACTGGACGGTTACCACCATCAAGTGGCAATTTCTCGGACGTTTGACTGCCGGCTTTATTACTGCCCCGGATGGTACAACGGATGCCATTGTTGCATGTACCGACCTGGAAACTGTTTCGAAAGAGCAGCTACTGCCCAATCACGGCCTTGTTGAAATTAAAACCCGCAGCGGTAAAACTCACCGGATGGAGTTCTGGCGCCACGGTGAATTCCCCTACCTGCATGATGGGAAATATATGATGCGGGAAGGGATAGGCACCTATAAATTCGACGGATCAGATGGTGTTGGTATGGTGGAATTCGGGTTTCATGCGGATAGGTATAAAGGGATTTGAAAATTTGATGATGTGATGATGTGATAATTTGATGATGTGATGATGTGATAATTGGAAGATTTGAAGATTTTAGGATTGATAAGAGGAGGGTTTTGTTTTGGTGCGTTTTCTGAATGAGATTACAAAAGAAGAAGTAGGCGGCAAGGCCCGTGGCCTGAAGATACTGAAGGACATTGGTCTGAAGGTACCAGACGCTTTTGTGCTGATCCATCCTGAAATTGAAAAAATCGATGACAAATTAATCAGGAAACATCTTACAGCGCTGGGTGATGGTCCCAAAGCGGTGCGCTCATCAGCGGTAAGTGAAGATGGCAATGCAGCCTCCTTTGCCGGTCAGTTTGAAACCTACCTCGACCTTCATACTTTTGAAGAGATAAAAGGGGCAATTGTAAAATGCATTGCCGCAGCCGATGCTGACCGTGTGAGGTCATATTCAGGGAAATTACAATCGGAGGCTGACCTGCGCATCTCGGTCATCCTGCAAAACATGGTGGATGCACGGGTAGCCGGCGTTGTATTTTCAGCAAATCCGGTTACAAACCGCCGGGATAAAATCATTATCAATGCTATTGCCGGAAAAGGCGAAGAATTGGTTAGCGGACTTACGGATGCCCACCACTATGAAGTCTTTCGGAGCGGATCGAACAATGGATCCGAGGCTGCCAAAAACGGAGCACTGCTCAATGAAAAACTTCTCAGGGAAATCCTGGAAGGCACTTTGCTGGCAGAAAGTCATTTAAATAAACCTGTCGACCTCGAATGGGCTATCGACCATAGCGGAGTGTTGCAATGGCTGCAGGTAAGACCCATAACAACACTGGATGAGGTTCATTACAATGAACTTGATACCGTTAAAGGTGCAAGTAGTGACATCTGGACCCTTGGAAATATCGGAGAGATGATGCCCGGTGTGGCAACTCCTTTAACCTATTCGGTAAGCGCTGAGGCTATCGACTATGGCATGACGGCACTGGCAGATCGTAACGGTGCCTTCAAACTTGAAAACCGCACTTCACCCCGTTATATACAAATGTTCTACAACCGGTTATTCATCAATATGAGCAATATGATGGATTATCCGAAAAATATATGGCTCAACAAAGCCTCGGATGTTCAGTTCGCCCTGAGCGGAAAGGTTTTTCCCGGTATTGAAGCGAAACCGGAGGTGATACTTCCCAGGCGTGTTGTTAATTTTTTCAGGCAAATGATCAACACCGGCAAGGCTGCGAAGCACCTGGCGGAACTTAAAAAACTTGAAGCCGGTTTCAGGATCGACACAACCGGTTCGATGCAGCAACTTTATAACGATCTGCAAAGTGCCATTTTACCTTTGGGAATTGGCTTTGGGCATCATCTGGGCACCTCTGCACAATCGGGTACCCTCTATTCTGCTTTTATGCGCATCATGACTGGCGATAAACGATTTCCTGCCGCCGATGATCACCATATTGCCACCATGCTCCTGTTGGACATCCCTGAAATCGAGAGTGCAGATGCCGTTAAATCCCTGGAAAGTTTTGCAATCCTGATCCGAAGTGAAAAACGGTTTGCCGACCGCTTTACAGCGGCCAATCCTGTGGAAGCCCTGCGGATCCTGCAGCACGATTCACCACACGATATTTCGAAGCATTTTAAAATCTTCCTTGAACGACACGGGCACCGTTGTGTCCGTGAATCGGAACTGCGTGAAAAAACGTGGGAGGAAAACCCTCAGTTGCTCATCCAGACACTGCAAACCTGTGTGCGGGTGGGAGCTGTGAAACGTACCCCGCACGATGTACCCGGTGAGATTCGCAAAGCGCTTGATCACCTCCCTTTCGTTAAACGCAGAATTCTGAGGGCCATGGTCCCGACAGCCAGGAAAGCCGTTGCACGAAGGGAAATCACCAAGGCACTTTCAATAAAGATGGTCAGCACCATTCGAAAAGGCTACCGTATGCTGGCAAAAAAGATGCTGGAAACGAGACTTCTGGATGATACCGACCAGATTTATTTCCTGACATCAGATGAAATCGGGCAATTGTTAAAAGACCTCAATCCTGCCTGGAAAATCAAAGCAAACAAACGTCGCAACATCCTGCCTGAACTTGACAAACTTGTGTTCAATGAGATAAGTTTCGGAATTCCTGAACCTTTGGCCTTTGAGGAGGAAATCGAAACTTCAGAAGGACAACTTAAAGGGATACCTGTCAGCAGTGGTTTGGTAGAAGGCAGGGCACGGATCATCCATTCGCTGGATGATGCCGAAAAACTGGTGGAAGGCGAAATCATGGTTGCGTCGTTTACCGATATCGGCTGGACACCATATTTCAGCATTATCGCCGGATTGATTACTGAAATTGGCAGCCCCTTGTCACATGGCGCGGTGGTTGCCCGTGAATATGGAATTCCGGCAGTGGTGGGTGCGAAAGGAGCTAAGAAATTTCTTTCCAATGGCGATATGGTGCGACTTGACGGAAACCGGGGAATTGTAGAGAAAATTTTATAACAGTTTATCCACCCTCAAAAAAACATTCCAGTATTTCTCCCTGGTCATGTTTTCCCAGTGAATCTGGTAGTACCTGTATTGAAAGGTTTGTATCTGGCAAACAACAATGAAAACCACTATCAGGGTTTTAAAACCAGTGAGCAGGAATTTGTTTTGAATACTTTTCAGCGAAAGCCCCAGAAGTATGGCGAAAAAAGGAATATATTCGAGATAAACCCTTGACGAAAAACTCCCGCCATACCACCAATTCCACCATGATGACAAAAAGTATGTGAGAATAAACAGGAATGAGAATAATGTGAAAAATTCAAATCTGCTTTTCTTCCATAACACATATCCCCCGGAAAGTGCCAGAAGTAAAAGCGGAGAGTAAAGAAACAAACCTTTCTTATAGCTGAAAAGGATGTCGATGATATGCGGATGAAGAAAATCAAACGTCTCTGCCCCATACGAATATACCCAATAATCACCGGTGGATATTTTATAAATAACCGGTTGGATTGACAGGATGAGCACAGCAAAAACGACTACGGAAACACAAAGTGTTTTTCGTGCAAAAAGCCAGGAAAACCCATCTTTCCATGCCTTCCGGTTCGCTGATAAAAACGGAAGTGATAAAACTACTAATCCATTTACCGGCCTTATCAAACAGATAATTGCTGCAAGTCCGGCCAAGAGAAAGATATATTTTGCTGCAGGTTGTAAGAAATAACACCTTCCATAATAAAGGAACATCGCAATGAAGGCAAAAGAATAAATATGCGACATCCCGGGTTCTCCCACCGTGTAATAAAACAGGTTTGTCCCGAAAACCATTGCCGTCAGCACAATCGCATTGTTCCAGTTATCAATCCCATAAAGCCTTAGCAACCGTGATATAAAAACCAATCCCAAAAACAGATAGAAGAGGGCTGCCAGACTGATCAGCACCGGATAAGGTTTAGAATATCCATCGGGTTCAAATCCCATAGCCGGGCTTAGCAAATGTGCAATCAGGAAAAAGGGCATCTGCGCCAAGGCCGTGCCACAATAATATTTGTTGATGGTCTTACCATTCGCCTGAGACCTGTAGTCGTAGAATAAATTTTTATTGAAATATTTTTCCCTTTCAATTTTGTCGAAAAACCCAAAGTTCAGATCATGGTAAATAAAAACGGCCGGAAGATAAGCGTAGTTTCCTTTTGCATCTGCCTCAATGATGTCTTTCCAGAAATCTTTGCTCCAGTTCAGGTTCGAGCTAACCAAAACCATGATGAGCATGATAACTGGAATAGTGAGTCGGGATATATGCATGGAGCGGAGCGACACTGGCGGGATTTGAGGTTTGAGGAGATGGAGATTTGAATTTACGAATTACGAATTACGATTTACGAATTACGAATTACGAATTACGATTTGAGTAACACAGGCATTATTATTCTATTCATTTTTTACCGGAAACGACCTGCTACGCTCCAAATCATAATTCGTAAATCTAAAATCCCAAATATTTTTTTTTCAACATTGCAGTGTCTGCCTTCAAAACAACCTCCACAAAGCATTTCAACCCATTGTATTTCTCATCAATGTGCGTAAGGGCCGATCCGAGGTATTCCTTGCGAACCTCAAGAAGTGGCCGCAGAATTGAGCCGTTTAATCCGGATTCTGTCACTTTTCGGATAATTTTTTCAGTATAGGAGGCAGCATATTCGTTTGTTGCCATGTAATCATCCCAAATATTTTGAATATCCACGCCAAGCGCAGTCAGCAGAAAAACTGTTGCCAGCCCGGTCCGGTCTTTCCCTGCAGCACAATGGTATACCAGCGGAAGATTTTCCGTCGTTGCAAGAATCTGCAGGAATCTGCTGAATTCCGCCTGACAGGTGTCTGTCATCCTGATGTAATCGCCGATAAGTACCGTTTCAAGCCCTTCAGCATCGTTGTTTTCCAGAAATCGCTCTGCTTTGTCGCGTGCTGCATCATGAATATCGATATGGATCAACTCTTTGATGGTTGATGGCACCTTATCAGGACGTTTGTCTATTTCACGTTGTGCCCGCAAATCGATGATGGTACTGAGGTTCATCTGCTCCAGGGTCAGAATATCCTGAGGAGAAAGTGAAAAAAAGTCACCACTGCGGAAAAGCAGGCCCTGTTTAACCTTCCACCCATCGGTTGTCACAATTCCGCCCAGATCTCGGAAATTCAGCTGATTATTTAAAATTGTCTTCAAGGGATATATTCAGATTGATTGCAAAAGTATCTATTTTAACCCGATCAAGCTATTACCATCCGATGAATTTATAACTTTGTAACAAATCAACTCGTCCATCCCTGCCCATGATTTCTATTTTCAGAAAAGACCTTTTCGTATTTCTATGGTATTATTTTTGGATGGTTGCATTCGCCCATCCCATTTATGCTCAGAATGTTCCCGCATATAAGAATGCAGATTTGCCGTTTGATGTTCGTGTGACCGACCTCCTGAGCAGAATGACGGCTGAAGAAAAATTCATGCAATTATTTATGGTTCCGGGAGATCTGAGTATCGGAAAGGACAAACTTAAATCAGGAATTTTCGGCCTGCAGGTATCAGCCATGGGAAAAGGCACTGATGCCTCAGAACAGATGTTAACGTATAACCCTTCTGGTTCACCATCGTGGCAAGCATTTAAAATCAATGAACTGCAGCGGTTTTTCATGGAAGAGACCCGGCTTGGCATTCCAATCATCCCGTTTGATGAGGCGTTGCATGGATTGATCCGCGAAGGTGCAACCGCTTTCCCCCAGTCGATTGGCCTGGCGGCATCTTTCGACACTGACCTGATGCATGAAATTGCGGCAACCATTGCAGCGGAAACCAGGAGCAGGGGGATCAGGCAAATTCTGTCACCTGTCATCAATATTGCACGTGATGTTCGGTGGGGACGGACTGAAGAAACGTACGGCGAAGATCCATTTCTGGTTTCACAGATGGGCCTGGCATTTATTTCAGAGCTGGAAAAGGCTGGTATTATTGCAACTCCGAAACATTTTGCCGTGAATTCAGGGGATGGAGGGCGCGACAGCTATCCGATACATTACAGCGAGCGGCTGATGGAAGAGTTATATTTCCCGGCATTTAAAACAGCCATTCATCTGGGAAGCGCCCGTTCAATTATGACGGCCTACAACTCTTTCGATGGAAGTCCGTGTTCTGCCAGCAACTGGCTTTTGAACAAAAAGCTGAAGCAGGAATGGGGATTCTCCGGCTTTGTCATTTCTGATGCCTGCGCCGTTGGAGGTGCCAATGTGCTTCACTTTACAGCCTCCGGGTATGCTGATGCGGGTAAAAAAGCCATTGAAAATGGTCTTGATGTAATTTTCCAGACCGATATCGGCCATGCAGCCCTGTTCTCCAAACCTTTTTTGGATGGAACGGTGCGTCAGGGTGCCATCGACAGTGCTGTAAGCAGGGTGCTACGTGCCAAATTTGAATTGGGGCTGTTTGAAAACCCTTATGTTGACACGGCAAAAGCAACAAGGATCAGCGGAGCAAAAACTCACCGTGAACTTGCATTAAAAGCTGCAAGAGCGACTATCGTACTCCTGAAAAATGAGGGCGGCATCCTCCCGATCTCAAAAAACGTTAAAACCATCGCTGTCATTGGTACCGACGCCATGGAAGCAAGGCTGGGCGGCTACAGCGGAGCCGGTAACAATAAGATTTCAATCATTGAAGGGATGCAGCAATCTGCCCCCGAAGGTGTGAAAGTATTTTACAGTCCGGGATGTGGAAGAATTTCGCAAACGCATTTGGTCATACCGGCTGAAAATCTCTGTCATTACCAGAATGGATTGAAAAAGCCGGGACTTCTTGCCCAGTATTTCAACAACATTACGCTTGAAGGAATTCCGAAAGTAACCCGAACTGATGCGATGGTAGATTTCGGCTGGACGTTGTTTGGACCTGATCCGGCTATTCCGTTCGACTGGTACTCTGCTCAATGGACTGGTAAACTCATTGGAAAATTCACCGGAAACTTCAAGATCGGAATCGAAGGGAGTGACGGTTATCGCCTGTATCTCGATGGGAAACTGCTCATTGACAACTGGATAAAAAAGTCTTTCGGTACTCGCATGGCCGACTTTTCATTTGTAAAAGATAAGGAATATGAAATCCGGCTGGAATATTTCGAAACCACTGGTCATTCCAGGCTGAAACTGGTATGGAACGCCGGAATTGCCGACACGCTGACAGAAGCCATCCGCAGGGCAGTTGAATTGGCAAAAAGCTCTGATATAACAGTTGTTGCAGCCGGAATCGAAGAGGGAGAATTTCGCGACAGATCCTCCCTGAAATTACCAGGGCGGCAGGAAGAACTGATCAGGGCAATTACCGCCACCGGTAATCCGGTAATCGTCTTACTGGTAGGCGGAAGTGCTGTAACCATGGGTAACTGGATGAACAAGGTACAGGGCATTGCTGATGTTTGGTATCCGGGTGAGGCAGGAGGCCTTGCCGTTGCTGATGTTTTGTTCGGACGGTATAACCCGGCGGGCAGACTTCCCATCACATTCCCACAGTCAGAAGGACAATTGCCCCTGGTGTACAACCATAAACCGACTGGAAGGGGTGATGATTACAACGACCTCTCCGGTATGCCGCTTTTTCCCTTCGGTTTCGGACTCAGTTATACAACTTTTGAATACGACAGCCTCCGTTTCGACCGGGATACAATCCATGCCGGTGATTCCTTGATGGTAAGGATCAGAATCAAAAACACCGGAAAAATTTCAGGCGATGAGGTTTGCCAATTGTACATCCGTGATGAATTGTCAACCGTTTCCCGTCCTTTAACGGAGTTGAAAGGATTCCGGCGGATTCATCTTGAAGCGGGAGAGACAAAGGAGGTCGTGTTTTGTCTGACAAAAGATGCTCTTTCCATGTTGGATATCAATATGAAACGAATTGTTGAACCTGGAAATTTCAGGATCATGGTGGGTAGTTCATCCGAAAATATTCGTCTGCGAGGGATACTCCATGTTGTAAATTGAAAAGCAATACCTCACTTGCGATATATTGTTTTCTCGCTGTTGTCTCTTACCTTTTTTTTATACTTTTGTCTGACCAAAACAGAATAAACAGCAAACCCATTTATATCCATTAAAAACGTTTTACCATGAAAAAATTAAGTCGTATTGCCCCCTTCGGAATTTTATTGGTTGCATTGCTAATCATCATTGGCAGTTGCAAAAAGAAAGCCGATGATCCGGTTCCAACTTTTACCATTACTGCTGATTCCGTTAATCTTCAGGGTGGTGGCAAAGGTCTCCAGTTTTTTGCAAAATGCACCAACAATGGAGTAACCATGTCGAATGTCACTATCACCAATCCCGCATCCGGGATCATCGTTCATGTTTTTAAGGGGGCATCTTACGCTGAAAATGCAATATTTCCAATGCAGGCTACCAACGAAGCCTATGAGAAAAAAACCGGCACCTGGAAATTCAACCTGACAGGCAGCAGTTCAGGTGGAACAGCCTTTGCGGTTGACGCCACCCTTGCGGTAATCAAATAACTGTTAAAATGGCTACCGTTGAAACCGTTTATCTGGGCGAACTTCGCACCGAAGCAACCCATCTTCTCTCAGGCAACAAACTGATCACTGACGCACCGCCCGACAACCAGGGCCGAGGCGAGTACTTCTCTCCTACCGACCTTGTTGCAACAGCGCTTGGGAGTTGCATTGTCACGGTGATGGGAATTGCAGCCAGGACCCACGAATTCAATATCGATGGCACCAAACTGGTGATCACGAAAATTATGACCACTGAAGCCCCCCGCCGTATTGCGGAAGTGGTTATTGAGATGACCTTCCCTCCGGAAGCCTATTCTGATAAAGTGAAGAAAATCCTCGAATTTACTGTAAAGAATTGTCCGGTTGCACTGAGCCTCCACCCTGATGTGAAGCAGACTATTACGCTTCATTATCAGTGATCAGGGTACATCTTTCACACAGCGTACCGGAAAAGCATTGCCCCGGCTTCCTTCATATCGTGAAACGCTGGTGTTGATTACATTCATTCCACGGGCAACAGACCGATTGGCACCAGTTGCATCAGAGGTCCAGAACATGGTTACCGTGAGAGGATCAGACATGAATTGCCAGGTATTGTTCAGGTAATAAATCCCTTTCGTCAAAGCATCAAATGGCTGACTTAGGAATGGATCCTTCAGAAAGCCGGCTGCAACGCCATCTCCGGGGAATATAAAACCTGCTGCAACACTGTTTATCAGTAATTGCCATTCACTTTCCGAAGGCACATGCCAGGCCGGAGGACAAAGTCCCTGATTGGCCGAAGAGATGCCGTAGCCCATCAACTCATCCCACTGGTAAAGTCCGCCATATATGGAGCATCCGGGATCATTGGTCAGGCAATATTTTTCGCTGAGGCAATTATTGGTTTGCGGTTGTGAGGGTGGTTCCATCTGGAAACCATGGGTAAGATTCTGTGCCATCCAGCATCTCCCTCCGATCACTGCCGTTTTGTACTTTTTCCCGTCACGTACATCGGTTAGGTCACCCCCGCAGCTAAAGGAATTGTTTTGAACAATGATCGTAAAGTGTGCTGAATCATCACACAAGTAAATATTGGAATAAGTATAGGTTAAATGATGTAGACCCGAGCCGGCGAGCGTTGGATTAAAATAACCATTGCTCACCCCGGTTCCGGCATAAACACCGCCTGCAGGCTTTCCGCCGCGCAATAAAAAAGGTTTTGCATTTGCTGTGGTGATAAGATCGAAACACCCCACCTGGGTAACAGAAGGAGCCGGGTTAACGGTGACCTGCGATACCGTGTTTGTTCCCTGGCAACCATTGGCAAAAGGTGTTATCTGGTATGTAACAGACCCGGTTAATCCTGTGTTTATCAACACCTGGTTGATCTGGTTCCCATTTCCCGGTGCATAGCCAGTAATGAACGGAGAAATGCTGTTGCCGGTCCAGGTGAAATTTGCCCCTGCCACATCCGACATGAGATCAATGGTGCAATTTCTGGCTGAACACACAGTTTGTGTGGTTGGAATGCAATAAGCATTGGGCACCGGATAAACTGTAATAATAAAATCAGTTGGCAATCCTGTGCAACCGTTGAAGGAAGGTGTTACGGAATAGGTAACAGATTCATTGCTAAATCCTGTGTTTACAAGGGGTTGCACGATAGAAGATCCGGCACCTGGATAGTACCCTGAAACATTCACTGAACTGCCGGTTGCTGTCCAGGCAAAGGTACTTGAAGAAAAATTTGACTGAAGCAGGATAGTTGTTACCTGTGATGAACACTGTGTGAAGGCTGTGATCGTATTTGTCATGTGCGGTGCTGGCTTCACCTTTACAACAACTGTTTGAGGTACACCTGGTGTACATCCGAATGAGACTGGTGTTACCGTATATACCACACTGTCGGTGACGGTTCCGGTATTCAACAGCGTTTGTGAAATCAGGGCCCCGGAACCATTGGAATAGCCCGTAATAGCAGGGGATCCGGCTATTGCCGTCCAGGTGAAGGAGGTACTGTCCACGTGTGATAGCAGGTTTATCCCGGTGGTTTGTTGCGAACATATCACCTGAGATACCGGTGAGAAATACACATCAGAAACCGGAAGGACCATCACCTGGTAATTGGTCGCAAATCCCTGGCATGTTGGAGATGACGGGGTAATGCTATAAGTGACTATCTCGTGGTCAAAACCCGTATTAAAGAGGTTCTGATTGATCACGAGTCCATTGCCGGGGCCAAATCCGGTCACATTTCCGGAACTACCGGAGGCTGTCCAGGAGAATGTTGTCACCGTGGGAGTACCGGTCAGGGTTATCATCGGTGAAGCAGCTGAACACACAGTTTCGCGAAGGGGCGAGTTTGTTACAACCGGTAACGCATTTAAGGAAACCAGGACCTGGTCACCCATGGATCCGCATGGGCCCTGGGCTGTAAAAGTGAGTGTCGCGGAACCAAGGAGAATGTCGGTACTACCAGGTGTATACCCTGCATGTAAAGAGTCCGGATGATCGAAAACCCCATCGCCACCGGTGGTCCAATGCATCGAAGTATGAAAGGACGCGTAAGAGGTGGCCATCGTAACCGTGCTGAGGGGGCATACTGTGGTATCATTTCCTGCAGAGGCAAATGCAGCCGGGTATACCGTTACAACAGTGGTATCCCGCGACAGGCAGTCACCGGGGCGTGTTGTTTGTAAAATGTAGTTAAAACTTGTGGGGACACTAACCACGCCTCCAAAATTAAAGACCGGGTTGGCAATCACAGAAGAGTTGAGGTAGAGCGAAGGAATCCAATGATAGGTGTATGGTGAAACTCCGGTCATACCCATCTGAACTGGATTATTGGCGCATGTTGAAAAATCAGTTCCGGCATTAATTATTCTGATTAATGCTACAGGCAGCACCACTTCACTGCAAATGCAGGGATTACTGTTTAATTTCAAGGCAGCTAACATGTTACAAACTTTATCTGCCGGCACTGAAAAAGAAGCAGTCATCGCAACACTATCTCCGGGTATCAATGTTACAACCGGTATCACCTGACTGAACAAAGAGTCGGCACCTGTTTCATCGGGTAACCCATTTTGATTTGAATCATGTACAAAGACTACCGAAAGATTGCCACTGTTCAGGTTAACAGCGCCTGTATTTTTAACCCGGTAGTGAATCGTAACCGTTTCATCGGTGGTTCCGTTGGGAGTGCTTTGAGCATTATATGAGCCGAATGCAATATTATCTTTTGACACTGGCACGTTGCTGCTGGTTGCTGATGTTATCGATTGAATGAGACAACTTCCGGTGGGGGCGGTACTGCAATTCACCTGGGCAACAAGCAATGTGGTGGTTTCAACGGTGAGGGTATCACAATGGAGACTTCCGGGGTCAATATCATTCAGTTTAAAAGAAAACACAATCGAATCATTGATGGCCAGGTTAGGCTGGATGGCAAAATTGATGTACCGGATGCCACCTGTTGTGATGTTGGAGGCAATGCCCGATGGTCCATTGTGGATTCCTGTGAGTGAATTTGCAGAATAATCAAAAGCGTCATCCAGGTTTACACCTATTTTTTCGATGCTCGACACGGCATTCGGGCCAAGATTGATCACCTTGATCTTCATCAGGGAACTGTCGCTGCAGGTTGGAAGCGATGCCGGTACCTGGGCACTGATCACATAGAGGCTGACATTGGTTGGCAAACCATCGATCACCACAGGCATGGAGTACGAAACCCTTGATTCGCCATCACCACAGGCATTCAGGGCAGAAGCGGTAATTTGTAAAGATTTTCCCGAAGTAAAATTACAGTTGGTCAGGACCCTGAACCTCAACCTGTACCCGTTTTTCGGAATGCTGTCTGTTCCTTTGAGGATCACAACACCGTTAGGATCACCGGAAATATTGAAAACCCATTTGTTGCTTCCCGCAGGTAAATTAACAGGATTGGCGAGTGTAAGCCAGGTTCCGGTGGTATAGGGAAATTTTATCATCGAAACACCAGACAAAATATCTACCCCGGGAGGTATGGCAACAGCAAGAGACAGATTGTATCCGTATGCAAGTTGTGAATTGGTGACTTCCACCTCATAATCAAGTGTATCACACAAATTTACCGGGTTTGTTGGCGATGTGACTGAAACATTCAGATGAATTGATTTTGGATCAAGGTACAGGAACTTAATATTCTCGCTACAGCTATAGGCTGAAGGTGGATAACCAAGTTCAGGATTTACCGGATAAGTGGAGCAATTAACTCCATGACGCACCAAAACACTGTCGAAACTGCATACTGTATAGGTAGCACGGATCTCATAAGTCCGGCATTGACTTGCATTGAATGAGCCAAGCTGCATCCATTTTTTTCCAATGCCATAGGTATTTAACACGCTGAAAACCGGAACGGCAGGGTTGGTGACATCTTTGACGGAGACAATGTTTATTCCCGCAGAGGAATTTTCAAATCCGATCCAGTTATTCCCGGCCGGGAAAGTACGGACATTGCAAACGCTGATCTTCCAAACCACGGTATCCTGTAGTCCTTCAGCGGTGCCGATTAAGGTGTTCAAATTCATCAAAGGTGGTGTGTATGAAACCGGAACACTCGTTGCATTTGCTTTATATATCCCGATTCCGTTTGCATAAAACTGGTACCGGCCCCTTGCATCCATTCCGTAACTATAATTTCCGGTAGCTTTACACGATGGGGAGGCATTGAAACGAATCCTGTCGTGAACATTCCAACAATCGTAGTAATCAGGAAATCCCCATGCTGAATTTCGGATAAACATCAAACTGGTACCTGCACTTCCCATGGTAATCACCGGATCTGCAATATTTTCATTTTTATAACCCCCATTGTCAAGATAATAGGAATGGATTGAGCTGCCGGCCTGGTACGAAAATCCTTCAGGAAGTGTAAACGTAATGGTATCGATCAAACAAAACGGCCGGACTTCATTCGGAAAGCCAATATCACCGCCACAAACATCCAGGGTTCTGTAAACCATCCCTTCATATTGAAACACATCACATCCCTCAATAACTATTTGCTGGTAATTGGTACCTGCAAGAAGCGGAAAATTGCTTCCAAGAACACTGAAAGTGGTACCCAGATCGTTGCATGAGGTTTCAACTGACTGGTTTTTCCAATGAAAATTTGCTCTGAGTCCGGGTACAACCCGCCATTCCATCTGGGCGATGTTTTTGACTGTTCCATAAACGACATAGGATAAAGAGTCGCCTGCAGTAAAAGTGACCCCTGACAGGCAGCCTCCCGGATTGGTAAGATCACCGAAATAGGTTGATAACACTGAAGAAGATCCATTCGTTATTTGCGGATTAAGGTTGGCACAGGTAATCCAGGTGGTGGTTTCAGCGTTGTAAAAGCGAAGTGTATCTGTCAGGTAATTAAAAAACAGCTGGTTTCCCCATGTTCCGCCGGGGGCGTTATGTTTTAACTTAAAAAAAAGGCTGTCAACAGCTCCATGCAAACGTCCTGCCGCCCTGATTCTGATCGTATCCTTCGACATGGCATGGTCAAGTCTGATCCCGGAAGTGGAAGACGCAACGCGGGTTGTGCACCGGTCGTTTGTCCATCCAAGGGTAGTTCGCTGAATGTTAAATAAGGATACCGACGGATCGGGACAATTCGCAATGGGGCACTGAATACCAAAAAGCGGTGAGTCTCCGCACCAGTATGTAAAAAAACGGTTCTGGTAATTCCTGTTATCGCACCAGAATTTCAATTCGGCATGGATGGTCGAAATGGGTTGATGCGCCAGTTCGCACTTTACAACCACGGGAACACGAAAAAGTCCGCCGGTCATGATTCTGCTCTTATCCAAAAAATAAAAGGCACTATCACCGGATATAACAGGGTTTCCCATGCTGATCCCTTTGAAAGTGGCTGTATAACCGTTGGCGATGATGATGCCCTGAGGAAGCACCACTTTATAAACAATTGAATCGAAAGGACATCCTTCACTGTTGAATACGGTAGATGTAGCTACAGTATGTTCAAACCAGACAGGTGTCAGATCATAAAGGTCGGGCGGAATGTTTGTCTGCACGGTGGAGGTACTGTAGGTCATAAACTGGTTCACGTTGGTATTCGGGACCCAGTTAACCCCAGATGCGGTGTTGCATTGGTTTCTGAAAGCATAACCAAACCGGAACCCCTGCCAGGCAGAGTTTGTCCAGCCCTGACCACATGTCTTCCCGGTGGGTATCGTACTAACGGCTTGCGTCCAGCTGTAATAAGTATGAGCTTTAATGGTAAATGATTTCCCGGGCGGCAGGTCATCAAAAAAGCCATCACCATCTGTATCTTCCAGCCCCACACCCGGACCATCGGGGTCGAAAGTGTATTTGAGCTGTGTATAAAATGCGTATTGCCCGTTCAGTGCCCCAACCCCATAATTATACCCGGTGAGCAGATAATTGCCATTTACTGAAAACGAGTCGACTTTGTTGACCCAGTTTGAATTTGGATAATAGGTCGCCCCCCCGGAAGAAAACCCAGAAAGGATATTCAGGTCAAAAGCAGTACCGCCGGCCCCCGACCCGGTATTCGTAACTGTGAACTCAACAAACCCTGAATTATCAATAAAGCCCCAGCTTCGACGGTTTGCAGTAAAGGCCAGCGAAATATCCGGACTTCCTGATGCCGGTGATACGGAAGGAAATGCGGAATAAAAATTACATATCGAGCCATAGCAACCCCAGGCTGCTTTCAGGGTTGACTGTCCGTTGGTACATCCCGTCAGTTTTACCGTTTCGCCAACGATGATCGACTCACCGGCATCAAATTTACCGTTGCCGCCGGGAAAATCATTCCCGGTGAGGATGATGGTATCCACCCGCAAAGGCCCCGGCCCTACGTAAGGATGGAATGTACCCATGCTACAGGATAAAACCTGAATATCCGATGTATGCTGGTCAAGCAGATAAAGTGTATCAAGGCTGGCATTTAACCCCTGCTGAACAATGGTGATGTTGCGTGTGATGGTTGAATTTACCGGGATTACAGCGGTGTTATTGGTGATATTGGTGATGACCGGGGAAGGGAAATAATAATTCTGCAGCGGAGGATCAGTTCCTGAATAGTTGGTATTGTTATAATTAACGATGTATTCGAATGCAATGGTGTTTGTATATCCGCATACCAGTTTGGCGTGATATTCAACAGGATGGGCTGTATTATTCAGAATAGAGGGCAAATTAAATACAGGCTGGTTCAGGTTGGTAATGTTCGATTCTGTGGCACCTGTCACTGATCCGGGGGTGTATCTGACCGATGGCGGCAGATCAATGGTAAGTGTGGCACCGGTCATGGTACCGCCTGTGGTATTCGCAATAAGAAATGAAAAAAGACCATCATCCCCGCAAATGACAAGTGAAGCCGGCTTCGCTGTAGGGGAAACCATCACCTGAGCATGCAAAGGGGGCATGCAGAACAGAAAACCAATTGTAAGGAGAAACCAGGTTATTTTTTTCGTACCCATTAATTTTTTAAAAATACAAAAAAGCAACAGTATCCGGAATGAAAATGTCGCAAATGTGGCACTTAATTAAAACGCAAGTCCGATCTTAATCCCCAGATTGAGCACCAGCCCTAAAAGA
The DNA here is from genome assembly GCA_903875045.1 of uncultured Bacteroidales bacterium. Lineage (GTDB taxonomy): Bacteria > Bacteroidota > Bacteroidia > Bacteroidales > FEN-979 > CAIVAT01. The sequence goes on along the minus strand of CAIQUS010000035.1, from coordinate 65,133 downwards.
GCCTTGTCATACACATCCGGTGAGTGATCTTCGTGATACCATCTCATGCTACCACTGTCATGATATTGGTAATACCCATACACCAATTGGTGCAGCGTGATGTATTTAACACCACCTCCGAAATAATAATCGACCACAAATGACCCGTAACGCCTCATGATCCCAATACGGAGGCTGATTCCGAAGTCATTCCGGTATTGGTCCTGGAGTAGGCCGCTTTCATACTGATCAGGCCAGCCTGTACGTATATCGTTGGCCCAAAGATATCGGTACATGAAAACAGCTCCAAAATATGTTGTGGAATTGATGAGAAAGAGTTTCGGATAGGTGGTGACTGAAAAACCATTGTAATTATATAAGGGCTGAGGAATTTGATAGTGTGCATCTGCCGACTGCACCCCGAAGATCGCACTGAGTTCTGTTTCCCATGTCAAAGTTTCGGTAATCAATCGTTCGTAGGAAAATGCAACCTCCAGGTGGGCCAGTTTGGTAATGTTCCATTTCAGGAAGTTATTATAATGCCGGACTTGAGGAGTCTTCCCGGTAAAAGCTTTTACGTTGCTGAGCAGGTTGCCGGTATCACTGGCAGAGTAACCTGAATCATATTGAATGGCCGCGTTACCGATGAGTGGATTTCTGGTTTCGATCAACGGATTCCTCTCCTGGTTTCGTGCCTTTTTCGCCTCGTAGATCAGGCCTTTGACATACAACTGGTAGCTCCAGCTGTTACGATACACACTGTCGGGCGGGCAAATGAGCTGCTGTGCAGATGAACCGGCTACGTAGGCAAATTCTGTCACGCGATTTGGGTGAGCAAATGGTCCGGGCATGGATGGCATGGACGGCATGTTGTTAAATATCATCCTTTTAATATCGCCAACCCGAATAAAGTTATCCCTGAAAAATATTGTATCGGCCTTTATTTCCGATACCCTCCCGGAAATTTCCTTTCCGGAGGCGAGGGTGACTGTCACATCAGAGTTAATGGTAATCCGTTTAATTGCACAGGTGATGTTATTCCTGATCAGGATCACACGTTTGACCTTTCTTTGAGGCTGACATACCGCAGAGATAGAAACCAGGAGGAGGAATATCGCTACAAGTTTTTTCATCTGAGAAGAATTCGCCGGGCATCTCTGAATATGAAACCAGATCCATGGAGGTTGCGTCCGGAAACCAGCCCGAAGGTAATCACAATTTTCACAACAATGAAAAAAACTGTGTTAAACCTTATTAATTTCCACCGTCATAAACCTCAAACAAAGAATAATGCAAATTATCCTATCCATGTCAATTTCACCAAAATAGCCCACAGGGCTTTCATATCAAAAAAAACAGCGAAAATCTGCATCCCCTAGCCCGTAGGGCTTTAATACCAATAAAAGCAGGACAAAAACCTGCACCCCCTGGCCCGTAGGGCTTTAATACCAATAAAAGAAGGACAAAATCCTGTCACCCCCTAGCCCGTAGGGCTTTAATACCAATAAAAGAAGGACAAAAACCTGCACCCCCTAGCCCGTAGGGCTTTAACGTCCATAAAAAAAGCAGAAACCTGTCACCCCCTAGCCCGTAGGGCTTTAACGTCCATAAAAAAAGCAGAAACCTGTCACCCCCTGGCCCGTAGGGCTTTAACGTCCATAAAAAAAGCAGAAACCCGTCATCTCTTAGCCCGTAGGGCATCAACTATAACCACCGAAACAACAACTATGGGAGTTTAACCCAATTTGGGAGGCATGAGTTTATAAATCACCGGAGTGACTATGCGCGACAACAGTGTGGAACTGATGAGACCGCCAATAATCACAATGGCAAGTGGTGAGATAAGCGGGTTGGTAGAGATGGCAATCGGCATCAACCCTCCAATCGCCGTGAGCGAGGTCAGTATGATCGGCAGAAACCGGATCTCCGAGGCGCTTCTGATGGCATGTTCCATTTGGGCTCCTTCTCTCCTCATCTGATTGGTGAAATCAACCAGCAGAATGGTGTTCTTCACCTCGATCCCGGCCAGGGCAATCAAACCTACGATGGCCACAAACGACACCGAATTACCAGTTATCCACAAAGCAATCATGGCGCCTACCAGCCCCAGCGGGATCACGGAAAGCACGATCAGAGTGTTCCGGAATGATTTGAAAAGCAAAATCAGCACAGCAATGAAAAGGAAGAACGAAACAATGATGATTCCTCCAAATCCGGCGAAGGACTCATTACGACTCTCGAACTCGCCACCCATCGAAAAAGTGTAGCCTGAAGGCATGATAAATTTATCCATTTTACTGATCACCTCTGTGTTGACCTGATCATTCAGAAAACCCTTTTGAACAAAGGCTGTGACTGAAACGGTCCGGACTTTATTATAATGGTTGATGGTTAGCGGGGATGTTTGCAGTTTGATGGAAGCCAGTTGCTGCAGCGGAACAGCGATTCCGGAATTGCTGTTCACATAGAGGTTATCAAAAACATCAAGCCGCGGCTTTCCTTCACGCGGAGTGCCCACCAGGATATCAAAGCTTGTACCCGCGTCATCCGTAAACTTACCGGCCTTAATACCCGCAACAGCCATCCTGACTGTCCGACCGATGTTCACCGTTGGAATACCCAGTTGAAGCGCTTTATCTTTGTTCACCGTTACCACCAGATCAGTTTTCAGGTTGCTCACCGGATTATTGACATACATGGTACCCTGTGTGTTTTTCAACAATTGTTCAACCTGACCGGCCAGGTGGCGAAGTGTGTCGAGGTTTTCGCCGAACAGCCTGATTTCGACAGGTGCCAGCACCGGGGGGCCCTGTTCAAAATTCTTTACCTCCACACGTGCACCAGGATATGGGGTCCATTTTTTCCGAAGGGCTTCTATGATCTCCAGTTTCTTTTTTGCAGGCGTGTGCTGATCCAGCTGGACAAATATTTCAGCAAAATCGGTCCTGAGATTGGCCTGGATGACATTATAATATACCTGTGGATTTCCTTTACCGATATTGGAAGCAAAATACTTCACATCGGGCATTCGCCCAAGTTGCTTCTCAATATCCCGGGTAACAGAATCAGTGTAAGCAAGTCCCGACTGAAGCGGGGTAACAATGCGAATGAGAAATTGGGGTTTCTCCGATGCCGGAAACAGACTGAATCCTGTAACACCAAAGAGCGCAAGGGATCCGGCAAAGAGCAAACCTGCAATGGCAATGGTCAGCCATGGTTTGGCCAGTGCACGCTCAAGTGTTCTGGCATAAAGGCCACTGAACAGTAAACGCTTCATGCCGCGCATGAAAATATTTCCCTCAGAAGCCCCCTTGTGTTCTTTCAGGATGCGGCCTGCCAGTAACGGGATGATGGTGAGTGAAACCAACATCGAAGCAAGCACACTCATGATGACCGACATGGGAAGTCCCCTGATAAAATCCCCGGAAGCTTCGGGCAGGAATGCCAGGGGTAAAAATGCGATGATCAGGGTGACGGTGCACCCCGTTACTGCAAGCCCGATCTGGTTGGTCGCCTTCAAAACGGCCTCTTTGCGATTGTATCCCTGCAGCATCCAGCGCTCGATATTTTCTATCACCACTATGCTGTCATCCACAAGCAGTCCGAGAGCGACAACCAACCCGACAATACTGAGTTGAGTAAGGGTAAACCCTGTGAGATTAAGCATAATAATGCCAATGGCCAGCGATAACGGAATGGAGATCATCACCACCAGTGAAGAACGAAACCCGAGTGGCAGCAAAGTGATCGCAACCAGGAGGATGGCAAAAAGAAAATCTTTCCCCAGTCCGGAAAGCCGATTGTTCACGTTATCGGCCTGATCGAAATTCTGAACCAGATCGATGTTCGCTGGAAGGCTGGCTTTAAAACGGGCTAAAACCGGTTGATATGCCTTCTGGGTGGCCGAAATGTTTTCATTCGGTTTTTGCGCTGCAACCACAAATACACAACGATGTCCGTTAAGCCTGGTCTGATAATCTTCAGTCGCCAGATCCTGGTAAACATCGGCAATGTCCCGTAAAAAAATATTGCGTCCGTTAAAGGAGTAAACGATTGTATTCTTTATCTCTTCGGCATTCCTGAACTTTCCGCTGGTTTTTACATTGTAGGTTTTATTGCCGGCCTCAATGCTCCCTCCCGGGATGGCTGATAATTCACTCTGAATTGCTCCGAATACAGCATTCACGGGCAGGTTCATCCGCGCCATTTTCTCAGGATGAAGTTCAACCCTGACCAATTGCTCGTCAAGCCCGTGGATCTCAACATTTTTCAAGGATGGAATTTTCTCGAGTTCTTCCTGCAGGTTTTCTGCTGCTTTCCTGAGCTTTTCGGATGGCGCATTTTCTGACACCAGCGCCACCTGAATCACATTGACACTTGACGGGGTGTACTTCGGCACATCAATGCTCACAATTTCCTGGGGAAGTTCCTTACGCATTGCATTCACCTCACGAACCAGTTCCTGATATTTCTCATCCAGATCGCTCCGGTAATTATACTCTACGTTGATCATGGCGAAACCATCGCCAATACTGCTCTTAATCCGCTTAACATCTTCAAGCCCGTAAACCTTCTTTTCTATCGGATCGACCACCAGCTCTTCCATGTCCTTCGGACTTGTACCGGGATAAACAACTACAACAGGGAATTGGTCAAATTTCAGTTCCGGATCTTCCGACCGCGGCATATTTAAAATTGTCGTGATACCAAGCACAACCACCATGAGAAACATCACAAAAGTGAACTGGGAATTTTTTATGGCTAACTCGGAAATTTTCATTTAACGAAACGGTTCAGGGAATAATGGTAATGAGAGACTGATCGGAAAGGTAAGCGTTTCCGCTGATGATCAAGGTGTTGCATTTTTCAAAACCCTTATCAATCAATACCTTGTCGCGGGTGATCCCTGCAATGGAAACTTTGATCCTGGTCGCCTTTCGACGATCGCAAGTCACAAAAACATATCCTTTGTTTCCATCCCCGTCGAGAAGGGCATCATAAGGAATGGACCAGAGTTTTCTACCGTGAGCAGGAGTAATGGTTACTTTGCCGAACATCCCTGAAGCCACCTTTTGTATAAGGTTTCGATTTGGTTTGATGTCAATTGTAAATGTGCCTGTGACAGGGTCAACCCCCTCCGACTTCCTGGAAACCAGGGCGCCTAATTCACCAAGATCGGGCAGGTCGGTGGTAATCACTGCAGAATCGCCTGTTTCAAGGTTGTTCCATTGTCCGTCACTTACAGCCACCCGAAGGATCCAGTTCCCGTCTCCGGCCCCGTTTGTCTGGAATACGGGAGTACCCGGTCCCACCACTTGTCCATCATTGACGAATTTCTTCAGTATAAATCCATCTTCTGTTGCGCGGATCTCTGAAAAGGTCCTGTTGAACCGGGCTGCCGTAAGTTGTTCACGGGCTATATCGAGGCCGGTACCCGCATTTTGAAACTGCTCCAAAGTCACCACGCTGTCGTGGTAAAGGTTCGTTACTCTTTGATAATCGCGCTGCGCTTTTTCGTATGCCAGCGTTGCCTGGGTTACCTGTGAAGAAATTTCTGTAAGGTCCAGTGATGCAAGTAGCTGTCCCTTCTTTACTGCATCACCCTCCCTGACAAAGAGACGTTGAACAATTCCCCCGGTTTTAAAAGAGCGGACAGTTTCATCATCAGTGGTAAAATTCCCGGAAGCATAAATGGGTTCGTATACCATCTGCTGTTGAACCCCAATTACTTTTACCGGAACCGGCACATCTTCAGTCTTTGCCATGTCACCGGTAGATTGTTTGCAACCGTAAAGGATGATCGGGAACAGAAAAAGATATATATAATTGATTTTCATATTTTTATTATTGTATGACAGAGGAGGCTGTTTGACGCTTAAGATCGGAATATGCCGATAACACCTTATATCTGTTTAACTTTACCTGTATTTCGGAAGCGGTTAACTGGTTTCTGGCGTCCATAAATTCAATAAGGCTGTTAATACCCTGACCATACCCTTTTTCAATCAGGCTGAAATATGCCCTGGCACTTTTGTACTGTTTCTCCGAAGAGTTCAGGTTGACCATGGCCGTATTGAGGTTGTTTCGGGCAACACCGGCGGCTACAGTGAATTGGCGGCTGGTGTTTTCACTGCGTATGGCCAGGTCGTCAAGTTCCAGTTTGGCCGATGAAATTTTAATCCGGTTGCGAAGTCCGCTGAAAATGGGGATGGTGACCTGAAAACCGGCAAGAATATAACGGCTTTTCTGGTCGAATTGCCAGTCGAATGCCTGTGAACCAAGGTCAACGAAGGTATTGATTTTTGGAATTGCATAGCGCTGATTCATGCTGAGTTCCGATTGTCTCATCAGGGTGGCTGTGCCAAGCTGCTTCAGTTCGCTTCGGTTTGCAGTTACCGGGGTGTTGGTAACTGCCTGTGTCAGATCCGGTGGAAAGGGAAGTGAATCATAAACCACAGAATCATTCAAAGACCTGTTAAGGAGAAAGTTGAACCATGATCGGGCATTTTGTTTCTGATTGACCGCTTCGCGAAGCCGCGAAATGATCACTTCAGTTTCACTCTCCGCCCGAAGTACGCTGGCTGCCAAACCTTTGCCATTTCGTAAAAGCGATTCGTTCACCTGGAGGTTCCGGCGTACCAGCACAAGGGCACTTTCATAGATCTTGGTGGCATCAACTGCAAGACAATAGTTGTAATAGGAAGTTTCAATATCGCGGGTCAATTCCTGGCGGTAAGTCTCTATCTCATATTCCGCCATGCGGATGCCCTGTTTTTTAATCTGGTAATTATAGTGCCTGTCTGTATTCAGCAAAGGATAGGCAAGCCTTACCCTCGCATCATAAAAATTATTTGGCATGAGTTGAATCTCAGCATTTTCAATCTGCGGAAATTTATTGGAAGCGGTTAACTGGTTTAGTGTTGAATAAACAGGGTTGAGCAAGTCCCCTGCCGGAAAGGCGATCGAACGCCCTCCCGCTGCCAGGGTATAGTCACCTGTAAAATCTGCCGAAGGATAAAACCAGCTCCTGGCCTCCTTGAGTGCCAGCAAACTCTGTTGCAAACCTATCCCCTTTTGCTTCATGACCAGGTTATTGGCAAGTCCCTCGGCAATGTACTTTGCAAGATAATCCTGTGATTTGAGAGAGCCGGTAAAGCAAAATCCCAGTAACAAAAAGGTTACAAATGAAGTTTTCAACTTTGTTCGACACATTTCATCTGATATTAAAACGACTCCTCCAAAATTTATCCGATAAAATTAATATCGTTGTGACTTCCATCGCAATACGGGTGAGCCTTTGAAGCGCCACACCGGCAAAATGGTGTTACATTTTTCCTTTTGGTTTCGTTGCCGCCTGCATCTTTCACGGTAATGTTCCCGTAAACCATCAATGGGCCGTTTTTCATGACCTGAACAATGGTTTCACACTCGTGCTCCTTCTCCGGTTCAATTCCGGTTTCATCTTCACAATCAGTGTTTTCTACTTCATTCATATAAAAAGTCAAAGCCTCCGTCGGACACTTTTTAACCTGCTCAATGATCCGGCTTGTGGAGGCACCCTCCATATTGATCCACGGCCTTGCATCCATGTTAAACACCTGGGGTAAACCTGTGGTCTTTTCCCAGCAGATCTTTGAATGGATACATTTTCGCGGCTGCCACACAACCGTTACTTCACCATTCGTATATTTTTTAATGATATTTTCCATGAAGCGAAGATAATAAAAATCGATGTCTCAACCTTCCGAACAAACCGGGAAGTTTTTCCATATCAATCAGATATTTATCACTGAGATGGATCAACAATTGGAAACAGGGGAGAAATGAACTGAAGCAAAGGAGTTGAAAACCAGCTGAAATATCAGATAATTATAACTTCTGAAACTCTATCACCGGGTATCCCTTCAAACCATCCTTATTATAATACCCGACAAACCGGAGTTTAAAATACACCCCGGAAACACTGTGAATTACATAGTTGAGATTCGGTCGTATGGTATAAACTCCGGTGGTAAAGCTGTAGAATTTCCAATCATAGCCAATGGCATCCAATCCTTTCGAGTAGTTCATGGTCAATGCCTTATCCGCTGTAATTCCAAAAAAATCAGCGGTTGAATCCACAGCAACCTCTACCTGATTGCGGTTCAATAAAACACCGGTTACAAGGTAGGGATAGGGAATGCCCTGATCTGTAAACAGCAGGGTTGTATATTGGGTAAAAAGCATGTCATAGGTTTCCTTGAGAGGTTCCACCGGGACTACGCTACCCGTTTTCAAACTAAAAAAGATAAAATTAACCCCCGGTTCCTTTGCAACAAGGCCATTTGAGGCAGCTCCTCCTTTAAGAGGCGCATACCTGAAGTAAAATTTATCGTTTTTAAGACTATCGAAAATCACCTGATACAACCCAAGCGGATTGCCAAGTTCATCAAGGCCACGGCTAACCGCATAAACGTGATTATTGGAGATGGTATCATTGCCCGACAGGTTAAACCATTGGCCAATAGCCGTTGAATCAAGGTTTCCGTCCGATTTGTCAAAATTCAGCTTTACTCCGGTTGTGTCGTATGGCTGTCCGAAAGGAACCAGGCCCAGATCGGCCACCTTCATGAAATTACTGGTATTGAGTATGACATGCCAGCCAGTCCGGGTACATTCAAATCCAAGGTCAAAGGTTGTTTTCACTTTGATACTTACTGTCCTGCCTGAATCAAGACTGAAATAAACCTGGTTCAGGTAGTTTTCAGTCATGGGGATCGTATCGGTTTTTACATCATGTTTGGGATGCGGAACAACCATATCATCCTCTTTAAAGCAGGATTGGACGGTGAGTGCAACCATTACGATGAACAAAACAGTGACGGATCGCATCATTTGTATTTATTGAATTGAAATGATAATTTCAGAAAGGCCGTCCTTCCCCACGCAATGTTTCTGCCATTGCCCCCAGAGTGGGTTCCTCCCTGGCTGCCGGTGGTGGGAACGATAATGGTGTTGAAAATATTCTTAACCCCGGCTGACAATCGTATCCGGTTGTTCCAAAATCCTTTACTGGCAGTGAAATCCATCATATTATAAGGATCAACCCATTGCCAGAGCAATTTCTTTTCATCGTAGATCAGCTGGGGCGCAGAACCTGAATATTTATAATACAATGAAAATGTCAGATCCTGTTTAATAAAACGATAAGACGGGCTGAATGTGATTTCGGGCGACCACTTAAATGTTTCGTATCCTACGCCCTCAGCCGGACTTCCGGTAACACCGGTCTCTGAGAATCCCAGCTGCATTTTAAAGGATGGATATAAGGAATATGAACAACTGCCATTCACACCGGCAGTTTTGTACCTGCTCACATTCTCATAACGGTATTCAAGCGTGGTTCCGGTTTGTGCCAGTTCAATTTTGTTTTCAATAAAATTATAAAATCCACTCAGATCAAATGACCATGCTACCTTTTGCGCCTCCTTTGCAAAATTAAGGTTCAGGTTGAAATTATTTGATTTCTCAGCAAGAAGGTCAGCATTGCCTTTTACATTATGATTCACATCGACAAATACGAGGTAAAGCTCCTTGATGTCGGGGGTTCTGAATCCGCGTGAATATGAAAACCTCAAATTCAAACCATTCAGGATGGTCCATTTTGCACTAAGTGCATAAACGACAGGGGCATCGTATTTTGTATTATAAATGAATCGCACACCCGGTTGCAATGATATAATTTTCAAAGGGTTATAAGTCACTGAAATGAATGCCGCATAATCACCGATCTCCTGGGTATTGCCATCAATTTTTTTACCGGTTCCTGTTTCATCATTGATATCAAATCCGGTTTGATAATTGAATTTGTTGTCAGGGTTGCTTTTTGCAAAGGTACCACGTGCCACAATCGACCTGATCAGGGTGGTATCCTGGGCCCACGACTGCTGTACAGGGTATTCTGTCAACGTGGTTAGATCTTTAAAATATGTCTCTCGTATCCGGTCATACATGGACAGGGAGCCGAGCAGGCTGATGAATTGATTTTTAGGGAGGGTTATAGATGCATCCGCCCTTGCGGAATAACGCACAGTGGTGAAATGGTTATCGAATGCTGTTTCGTAATAGGGACCCAGCAATGGCCCTTTATCAAGGAGTAATTCATTGAAATAATCACCGGAAAATTTAATTTTCAATCTTTCAGTTGAAAAGATATAATATCCATCAAAAAAATATTGACGCCTGGGTTTAAATGTCAGATCGCGCGAGGCATCTCCCGGGGCTTCAAAACCGCCAAAGAAATTGCGTCCGCCATCAAGCGCAAATCCGTGCTTTTTTTTATTAAAGGATACAGAACCATCAAAATTGAACACTCCAACCGATTCCGTATAAGCATTTGCAGTGGTGTTGAGAAGCGAAGACCGGTTTTCCTTGGTAATGATATTGATCACCCCTGCAAGGGCATTGCTGCCGTAAATGACCGACATCGGTCCTTCAATCACTTCAACATGATCGGTATTATTTAAATTAATCTGGTTGAGGTCAAAGTTCCCATTCATCCGACCAATCAATGGAACACCATCCTGAAGAAATTTGACATTTGCCCCCGACATCCCCATCATTCTGAGGCTTGTACCAAGAACACCGTCCTGGGAAACACTCATGTTTGACTGGTCTTTCAGCAGATCAGCCATATTATTTGCTGCTTTCTGCTCTATTTGCCGGGAATTGATCACTTCCACTTTATAAATGGATTTATCGGCACGTTCGGGCCGGTACTGTCCGGTCACAACAACCTCATCCATATTTAATACCAGAGGTTGCAACTGAACATTCACATTTTGTCCCGGACTGATGGTATCAATATAGGTTGAATAACCCATATAGCTGACCGCAATCTTTGAAATTTCTAAAATCTCATTTGCAACAGTTCCGTCAAGGGAAGTGAGGCTGTATTTTGGCGAACCGGATTTCAAACCTTCGAAGCACACGTGTGCGAAGGGAACAGGTTCATGGCTTTTTTGGTCAATTACCTTAATAAAAGCCTTTTGGCCGTAACCAGTGGCTACGGCCAAAAGACTAAAAAGTCCGATCACTACACTGAATAAACTCTTCATCACGCCAGGAAGGATGTAAATACGTTGGTCACTGTTTCAACTGCTGCGGTTGAAAGGTTTACAAAGTAATTACCGGGTTGCACCCCGGTTACATCATTGGTACTGGCATTGAGCCTGTCAGCTTTAAGCTGCGGACGATCTGCACGGAGTTGTCGGCCTGTCAGATCTGTAAAAGTAAACGTAAACGTAATATCTGTTCCGGATGTACCGGTCATATTCTTTAATGAATTCAGTTGAAAAAAACGGGTGCTGTTCATAACAATCATTGATAATGCTGTTATTCAAGGTTAAACTTCACAACACCGGTTGTACTGCCGGAAAAACCGGTAAAATATAATTTTCTGACACTGCCCTTCGCTGATTTAACAAAATAAACCGTTGAATCAACCACATTATACGTGAAGTTGGTCATATTAAACACCTTCCAGTTCCAACCGATCGATGAGCGTGTTGAATCCCATAATCCGGGGCCATAATCACTGTAAGTGAGCAATACCGGATGAAACTTTTTTGTGCTGACACTGTCGTTGCTTAACACACCGGTAACGAGATATGGGGTGCCATCAGGCTGAACCGACATGTATTTTGTAAACAGAATGTCCCAACTGCTCTTCACCGGTTCAAAAGAAACACGGGCATTTGTCAGAAGTGAATAACCTGAAAAATCGGTGGCGGTTAAGGAACTGATATTTTCAGTTACATTTTGCTCGCCGGTTCCATCAAGGTTGGCATACCGGAAAACAAAAATGTCTGCTGAGGCGAGCTTTTTCACCATCCATAGTTTTTTAAAACTTCCATCACGCAACTTGATCACAAATAATGAATCACCATAAAGGTTGTGCGTAACATCATTGTATTTACACCAGCCATAATCGGGATGGCCTGTGGCATTGCGCGAAAAAGCGCCGTTTTCCCAATCAGTCGGGTCGTTGAACATTGGTTTCCAGGATGATAAACCAGTGGTATCTACATTGGCCCAGCCCGAAGTATCCGCTTTGGGGTAAGAATAAAGCACAACACCTGCTCCATCATTAATCAGTATGGAGGAACTGCGTTTCATGGTGCGGAAAGCAATATCCCAGGTTGCACGCGGTGCTGTCAGAACAATACCGTTTTTCATGCTGTAATAAACCTCATTGGCATACCCTGCCGACATGCTGATGGAATCTGATTTTTTTGTACTTGGAGGATCGTTTACAGTTTGTTCCTCCTTTTTACAGGAAAAGACACTTAACAGAATGATACTGACAAAAGCAACGGAAAAAAACTTTTTCATGGGAAACATAGATTTGGTGAAAGTTGGTTTGGTAAACGGGTAAACAGGTAAACGGGTAAACAGGTAAACGGGTAAACAGGTAAACGGGTAAACGGGTGAACGGGTGAACGGGTAAACGGGTGAGAGGGTGGTGAGGGAAATTGATTCCTAAATATACCTGCTTATCTGCGGGAGCTTGAAAATTCAACACCCGATGGCTTCACTCTTTACCTGTTAAAGTTCAGGAAATAGGGGGACCGCGCAGACCGGAAGGGGAAATCCGGGATGAAACCAGCGACTTTTGGTCAAGTGAAAAAGAAATCAAACATCCTGAACCGCTTGTTATGCGGAGGATTTCACTGGGGAAATCACAGTCATGGCCGTGAAAACCGGTTTGTAAATATTGCTTATCGTGACCGGATTTTGAAAAAGATAATGTTTTAGAATATTTTTCAATATCACGCTTATAGCCTACAAAATTCGGGATAAGTGGTTTTCCCCAAATTTTATATTGATGAAAATTGATCAGGGATCCAAGGCAGATGATGGCGACAGCCATTGCCTGCAGGCAGAGAAAAAGGACAATATTACTTCTTCGGCGATGGATCATTAGTTGATAAATGATTAACAGGTGGCAAAATTACAAATTAATTTGAATCAAAAATGAACCACGCTGCTTTTTTCCAATTCTTTTTCAACAGACTGTTAATAAAAAAAAACCACTAAGGCACTCAGCACACTCAGGGTCACTAAGAAATTTTTCTAAGTGGTTCTTTGTGAACTTAGTGCCTAAGTGGTTCTTATTTTTATCCCATATAGGACTTCAACAACTTGCTTCGTGAAGAGTGTTTCAGCCGGCGGAGTGCCTTTTCCTTGATCTGCCTCACTCTTTCGCGTGTGAGGTCGAACATGGAACCTATTTCATCAAGTGTATAACTGTGAGGAACCCCGATGCCGTAAAACATGTTAATGATCTCCCGCTCCTTTTCTGCAAGTGTTGAAAGTGATCGTTGCACTTCCAATGCCAGCGACTCACGGATGAGGTTTTCATCAGTTCCGGGCGCATCAGTTACAAATACATCGACCAACCTGACCTCCTCGTCCTGATCAATGGGTGCATCCATGGAAACGATCCGGGTAGATATTCGGAGGGTCTCCGCCACTTTATGTTCCGGTATTTCCAACTCAATCGCAAGCTCCTTGTTGGAAGGTGGCCGTTCAAACCGCTGTTCCAGTTTGGTATTCGCTTTCGACATTTTACTAAGTGAACCCACCTGGTTCAGCGGCAGTCGAACAATACGTGATTGTTCGGCCAGTGATTGTAAAATTGACTGACGAATCCACCACACTGCATACGATATGAACTTAAAACCACGCGTTTCATCAAAACGGCGCGCAGCTTTGATCAGCCCCACATTCCCCTCATTGATTAAATCAGGCAGGGAGAGTCCCTGGTTTTGATATTGCTTTGCCACTGAAACAACAAACCTGAGGTTGGCTTTGCATAACTTTTCAAGTGCGGCCTGGTCTCCATGCCGGATACGCTGTGCAAGAATAACCTCCTCATCGGCAGTGACTAACTCCTCTTTGGCTATATCGGAGAGGTATCTGTCGAGAGATGCGGTTTCACGATTGGTGATCGATTTTGATATTTTTAATTGTCTCATAATCCAATTCCATAATATGCCCGCAAACCATTCGGGTAGAGACCTTCGATAAGAACACCACCCTGGCGGTTTGTAAGCGTTTCCCTTAAATCCTGGGTTGTACGCAAAGGTTTGCGATCAACTGATAACAATATAAAGCCTGCACTGATTCCTGCATTTCTGAGTTTGCCGTTTGCCAGTGAAGTGATTTTAAAGCCATAATCAACATTCAATTTGGCTTTTTCGTTTGCAGAGAGCGCCTCAAAAGTGGCACCCTGGATAATTACTTTACGCTCTTTCTCAGCTACTGTCTTTGAATCTTCACTTTGCATGGTTAGTGCAAGTTCATATTCTTTCCCTTCGCGGTGAACGATCACGGTGACTTTATCTCCCGGATTTTTCTGGCCAATCATTTCCATCAATTCGGCCTTGCCGTTAACAGGATTGTTGTCTATGCGGATGATGACATCCCCGCTTTTTACGCCACCAAGGGCAGCCGGGCCACCTTCAACCACATCGTCAATATAGATTCCCCTCAGATCGGTGAAACCCTTTTCTTTTGCAAACTGATCATCTATCTCACGATAGTACACACCAAGATAGGCCCGTTGGATTTTACCGAATTTCATGAAATCACCAACCACCTTTTTTACAATGTTCACCGGAATCGCAAAACTATAACCGGTATAATAACCAGTTCCGGATGCAATTGCCGCGTTGATCCCGATCAGTTCCCCGCGTGTATTCACCAATGCCCCGCCACTGTTGCCCGAATTAACAGCTGCGTCTGTTTGAATAAACGATTCAATGGCGCCCTGTGAACCAAGAATGTTAATGTTGCGTGCCTTTGCACTTACAATTCCGGCAGTAACCGTGGATGTAAGATTGAAAGGATTTCCCACAGCAAGCACCCACTCCCCTATTTTAACATCATCGGAATTTCCGTAGGTTAAAAAGGGCAACGCCTGCTCTTCAATTTTTATCAGCGCCAGGTCGGTACTTGGGTCAGTGGCTACAATGGCAGCCTTATAAACACGTTTGTCATTCAGCGTAACGGTCACATCAGTAGCCTCCTGCACAACATGGTTGTTGGTAACAATGTAACCATCCTGTGCCACAATCACTCCCGACCCCATTGCACTGTAAGGGGTACTGTATTCACGGGGCTGCGGGCGGCCTCCAAAATTGAAAAATTCAAAAAAATCATCATATACCAGGCTCTTCTTCTGAAATTCCGACTTGATATGCACTACTGCGTGAACCGAAATTGCAGCAGCAGCTTCGAAATCGGGTGCATCAAAAGCAGCGCTTGGGTTATAACTAACCTGCCTGATGGGTATGCCTTCAGGACGGGAACTGAAAAAATGCTGCTTCTTTTCAAAGGCTGTATAAAGTCCCAGCGAAACAGCTCCTCCTAACAATGCAATTAAAAAAATTCCTGCTATTCTTTTCATAGGGCTTCTGTTTTTTTGTTACAGTCGGTTTTATTGGTTTTTAAATGTATTCCGATTAAAAACGGTGCAACACTTCTGATATTTTCACCTTCTTTGTTAATTTCTGTTAATCTCCTGTTAAAAAAAAGTTAATAACAATTGTTAGTTTACATATCACCTTTTGTCTGTTTTCCTATTAATAGACAATAAAAACAGTTAAAAGTTGCATCTGATTCGAAATATTATGAAAACAATTCTCATTATCACGCTTTTAATCTTGTTCACTCCGGAAAAGGCACCAAATTTACTTTCCGGACATCAAGGGTCAGAAAACAGCGAAAATCGTGCCAATTTAGATTCTTTACAAATAAAAAGTCAAATTGTCAGGATTGTTTTTTGGAATGTGGAGAATTTGTATGATCCCTACGATGACACCACAAAACTGGACGACGAATTCACCTCAACCGGTGCAAAGCACTGGAACTGGACAAAATTCAGCAGAAAGCTCAATTATACGGCAAAAACCCTGATGGCCATCGGGGAATGGGCGCCCCCTGCTATCGTGGGATTGTGCGAAGTTGAAAACAGGTATGTTCTGAATAAGCTCATTTATGAAACACCTTTAAAACCATGGAAATACAAATTCATTCACTACGAATCACCTGATCTGAGAGGTGTCGATGTAGCCTTGCTGTACCGGCCCGAAATATATAAAGTGATCGCCAGTCGCAACATCAGCATCCGTTTCCCATTTGACACCCTGGCACAAACAAGGGAAATTCTGCTGGTAAAAGGGGTCCTGTTTAACCGCGACACCCTTTCAATATTCGTAAACCACTGGCCTTCGAGGCGTGGAGGGTATCTGGGATCCCAGCCGCGACGGAATTATGTTGCCTCGGTATTGCGCCAACTCATTGATTCCATTCAGCAAACACAGCCCTTTGCACACATAGTGGTTATGGGCGATTTCAATGATGAGCCAGAAAATGAAAGCCTGAAACAGGTTCTGATGGCCCGGACCGAATCCATACCGATGCATGATACCACCTTATACAACCTCATGGGAATCAGAAATAAAATAAGAAAGGAAGGCACGTTAAAATACAGAGACCAATGGAGTACCTTCGATCAGTTTGTGGTTTCCGGTGCATTAATGAGCGGACATTCGGGGCTGAAAGCCGGGATTGACCAGGTGAGGATTTGCCGATCCTCCTTTTTAATGGAGGAAGACAATACCTATTTCGGTGAAAAGTTAAACCGGACCTATTCCGGGCCCAGATATCATGGCGGGTTTTCTGATCATCTGCCGATAAGGCTGGAGTTAATACGGAGAGGGAGATAATATCTATGGTATTTCCCGAGGTGCAGGCTAACCCCAAACCCCTGCAATTTTTGTGTTACAGAATTTACATTTATCATTCAGGAGGTTTTTTGCAAGGATGGTAAAACCGCGCCGTTCAATCACGATCTTTTTACAGGTGGGGCAATAGGTGTTTTCGGCTGTGGTTCCTGGCACATTGCCAATGTAAACATAATGGATTCCTTTTTTCAGCGCAATATTGCGTGCCTTGTCGAGGGTTTCAAGAGGTGTATAAGGCAGGCTTGTAAGCTTATGCAATGGATGAAACCGACTGAAATGCAAAGGATTATCTTCAAATCCATTCACAACAAGCCATTCGCACATGTCATTGATCATACTCAAATCATCTGTCCAGCCGGGAACGATGAGATTCGTGATCTCCAGCCAAATCCCTTCTGATTTTAATACTTTCAGCGTATTCAGGACAGGCTGCAGACTTCCTCCATTCAGCTTTGCATAGGTCTCGTCGCTGAAGGATTTCAGGTTTATATTGGCAGCATCGATGTACCTGATTAAATCACGGAGCGGCCTGTCATTGATAAACCCATTGGAAATGAGCAGATTTTTGATTCCCCGGGTACGTGCAAGTTTTGCCGTGTCGAAGGCATATTCATAAAAGGCAATGGGTTCCGAGTAGGTATAAGCAATTGACTTGCATCCGTTTTTCAACGCTTCTTCGACTACTTTATCAGGAAACAAGTCGATGTTGCGGGTATCTTTCGGACTTTGCTGGGAAATTTCCCAGTTCTGACAGTTGAGACAGGCAAAATTACATCCGGCCGTACCAATCGAAAAGCTGGAAGTAGCCGGCAGAAAATGAAAAAGCGGTTTCTTTTCAATGGGATCGTTATGAACCGAACAAGGATTGCCATAAGCAATGGTGTAGAGTTTTCCGTCTTTTACCACGTGGGTGCGGCAGATGCTGTCGAGTCCCTCCTTCAGGATGCAGTTATTCGGGCAAATCTGGCATTTGATCCCTTTTGGCGTGGCAACAGAATATGGTGATTCTTTGCTGAATTTTCCAAGACCCCCCAAAGGAGAATTATTTGCAGTTTCCATACTGAGCATTGTATTTGCCAACCCGTCAAGTGCGTGTAATCCGGCCACCATTGCTCCCATACCAACCAGGCCTGAACGAAAAAACTGACGTTTTGATATCTTCTTCAATGGTTTCAAAATTTCTGCCAAAGCACCTTTGGGCGCTGGCAAGGCAAATTTACATAATAAAAAGGTATGCTGAATTTGAAATATTGAGTCCACTCCGAAAAGTTGTTTATTCATCAAATCACCATTTAAAAAATTATTAAACCGCAAAGAACACAAAGAAACCGCAAAGAGCCGCAGAGGTAACTCATAGATAATTATAACTTTGCGAAACTCTGCGAAAAAACTCTGCGGCCCTCCGCGGTTACATTATTTGTTAGCAGACTTATCGGAGTGGCGTCAATATTTCAAATCTTAGGTGAATCAATACGATGGAGGAACAGGGAGAAAGCGGTCGCAATATTCATTACTGCAAGAAAGATACCTGTATTCACCATCCCCAGGGAAGGGATCAGGAATAAGGTTACAGCGAATGCACCTGCAGCTGAACCGAACATTTCAGCAGAATAATTCCCCGGAATGGCTTGTTGCAACTTTTTGTCTGACAACAGGGCAGCCATGCGGTATTCCATGCCGACGATGAATGCAAGGGTGAATGCGATGATGGCGACTACCAAATTTATCAGCCAGTCGCCCATTTCGCCGTAGTTCATCCATAGAAGAAATAGCGGTGTAAACAAGGCACAAAAGCCAAGCAAAACCTGGAGCCACCGGTACCAACCAAGGATTTTCGCAGATTGAATTTTAAAATCCGTGCCGGATCCTGCAGCAAGCCCAAGCATAAAGAGCATGATGATTGCACCAATGGCCTGGAAAAGATAACCACAGAGGATCTGTAACCCGAAAATGAGAATGATTTCAGTTGAGGCCAGGGTAAAGCCACCTGCAAAAAGTCCTGCGCTCAAAGGGTTCAGCGTAGTTAACAGAAAAACAAGGATCACAATAAAACCAAGCAGGATGAAAGCCAGGGTGGTCTGAAAATGGCTTAACCACCAGGAATGATGGTACCATGAAGCAACCGGCGAAAAATCACGGTTGATGATCCCGGTCATGGAGGTGTTGAGGGTTATATTTTTTGTAATGTATCCTGATCGATCTTTCATTTGCTTTGTGTCAAGATAATACTTGTTGACAAAAACCGTCTGGATTTGCTTCGATTCTATCAAATCTGCAATATCAAGTGAAAGGGGTGCATCGGAAGCCAGGAAATAATTTCGTCCGCCCGGAATGATCAGCACACCGGTAAAGGATTTTTTCAACGTGTTCCAAAGGACAGCATTCAGATTGCCTGCTTTTACACTAACATAGTCTCCTCCTGCGGGGAGGCTGAATGCGATGACCGCGCCTGGTCTCATTTTTCTCTTCACTTCCTCCATAAATTCCGTCGAATAATAACGGTTCAACTGGAGTGTGGCAGGCGCTGGAAGATTGACAAGTACCACATCATAGCTATTTGACGTATTCCGGATAAATCTGCGGGCGTCCGTTGCCTGCACGCTGACGGAGGGATCATCCGTTTGGCGGGTAAATCGCTCGGCAACAGCAATCAATGATGGATTCAACTCTGTATAATCAACATCATCCGGCTTGTATTTCAGAATTTCTGTCAAGGTTCCCGAAAATCCACCCGAAATCAAAAGGATCCTCTTCGGATTTGGATGCTGAACCATGGCATAATGAACATTTTCTTCATTGCTGATCTCATTGCCGGAAGAAAACAACAGCATTCCGTTTTCGTAAAAATTGAGTTGACTCCCGCTTTTTGTAACCACCACCTGGCCAAAAGGGGTTTCAGCGTTTGAAATAACCTGCTGCGACGGGTATAGTTTATTTTCAGTCATCGTCCTGAAATCGACCATTCCTAAAAACGTAATGTAAGCCAGGGAAATAAGAAGTACCAACCAGGCATGTTTTTGTTTTCCGACTAAACAGGTAAAGCCTACAACCAGTAGAAGATAAATGCCGGCAAGTATCAGCAGGCCCTGAAACGTACCCAGGAACCAAAGAAATACAAAATTGATGATTGCGCCGGATGCCATACTGCCAAGGGATTCCAGGGAATATGATCCGCCAGGGGAATTGTCCGTTGAGGAGAGGCTCAACCATGAAAAAAGAAAACCATTCAACAGACAAAAGGGCAATTGCACCGCTATGCATGCCACGGCAACCTGCCACAGATCAGCCATACTGCCGTAAGGAACCATGGCAATTTTCAGCATATCAAGCGTGGGAATCATCAATGATGGCAATACGCCTGCCAGCAACATGAGAAAAAGCAGTTGCCTGCCGTTTCTTTGTACAAAAGAGCTGAACCTTCCAAGATAGGAACCAATTCCGGTGATCAGCATCCAGGTTGACAGGACAAGCCCGAGAATCAGCTCATTGTCATTGAAAACCATCATGAATTCACGCATCAGATATATCTGAGTCCCGATGGCAAGGAAACCCAATGCGAAAAGAGCCAGGCGTATTGCATTTTTGGGATACATGTTGTATCTTTACGTGGAAATTATTCAAAGTTAAGAAAAACAATGCCTTGCTATTTCAGAACCCTCTTGATTATGGGATTATTTTTCAACTTCAGCCAGGGCAGTCCTGGCCAGGGCTCCCCAGACCGTATGGACCGGAAACCCGCCGCAGCCGGACGATTTTACCCG
Source organism: uncultured Bacteroidales bacterium (assembly GCA_903875045.1). Lineage (GTDB taxonomy): Bacteria > Bacteroidota > Bacteroidia > Bacteroidales > FEN-979 > CAIVAT01. The sequence goes on along the minus strand of CAIQUS010000035.1, from coordinate 44,603 downwards.
GCTGATGCCAAAGAACTCAATGCGGTTCTTGCAAACCTTTTTTCGGATGCCAGGGCACGAACGACAGAAAATGCAATTGCCATTGTTTGTCCGCATGCCGGTTATGTTTTTTCAGGGAAAGTGGCAGCCAGCGGTTTTAATCAGGTTGATCCTGAAAAACAATTTGACAACGTGTTTGTGATCGCTTCGAGCCACCAGGTCACATTTCCGGGTGCTTCCATCTACAACAAAGGTGATTACCTTACTCCACTTGGAAAAGTAAAAGTAAATATGGAACTGGCCAATCAGCTTATCAGTAAAAACCCGGAGTTTGTTTTTAACCCCGAAGCTGACCGCAATGAGCATAGTCTGGAGGTTCAGGTTCCACTTCTTCAGTACCATTTAAAAAAAGATTTCAAACTTGTACCCATTGTGCTCGGCACCCAGTCGGAAGAGACTTGTGAAAAAATTGCCAGGGTGTTGCAACCTTGGTTCAATGAACGTAACCTGTTTGTTTTCAGCACTGATTTTTCACATTATCCATCTTATGCCGATGCAAAACTGGCCGACAAAGCAACCTGCGATGGAATTGTTTCCGGCTCTCCCGACAGCCTGATGGCGGTTTTGAACGGTTACCGGAATAAAAATGTGGCAAACCTTGCAACAAACCTTTGCGGATGGACATCGATATTGGTGATGCTCCATCTCACCGAAGATGATCCTGAAATAAAGATCACCCCTGTTCAGTATATGAATTCAGGGGATTCGAAATTCGGAGATAAAACCCAGGTAGTAGGGTATTGGTCACTGGCGGTAACAAAACCGGTATCAGGTTTTGAATTTACCCGTGATGAAAAAATCACCCTTTTAAAAATTGCGAGAAATACCATCGAAAATAATGCATGCGGCAAGCATGTTTCTGATGGCAATCCCGCTATATACAGCAAACAACTAAAAACTCAGGCCGGAGCATTTGTGACATTAAAAAAGGATGATGCTTTGCGCGGTTGCATCGGTCGTTTTTCGGCGAACATCCCATTGTATAAACTTGTCAGGGAAATGGCAGTGGCCTCATCCTCTGAGGATACCAGGTTTGAACCAGTCAAACCCGGCGAGGTTGAACAACTCGACATTGAAATTTCGGTACTCTCTCCTTTGAAAAAAATCAAATCGACCGATGAGATCATCCTGGGAAAACATGGAATTTACATAAAAAAGGGTTATGCTTCCGGAACATTTTTGCCTCAGGTGGCCACTGAAACCGGCTGGAACCTTGAACAATTTCTTGGCCATTGTGCCCGTGACAAGGCAGGAATCGGCTGGACGGGATGGAAAGATGCCGAACTGTTTATCTATGAAGCCTGCGTGTTTTCTGAGCAGGAGCTTAACGTCCGCAAAGATTGATGTAAGGACACCGTTCACAAATTTTCAGATCGGTGGTTTGGGAAAATGATTTGGAAAGATCATACACGTCAGTTAAAAGAGCCACTGTTATCTCCTCAAAACGTTTCATGGAAGTTTCATTGAGAATTCCAGATAATTTCCCGGGTTCTTCACCAGGCACCGATACTGCAGTGAACCCGGCATTGATCTTTTTGAGTGAAATGATCCCTGCACTGGATGTGATCGGATCGTGAAAACGGCATTGCAGCAGATAGCCATACATGAGCAATTGAAAACCAATATTCAGATCGGGATTTCCATACAAGTCGTTCCAATCTTTCACCTTCACCTGCTTTGGTTCGGTGGTTCCGGTTTTATAGTCGATGATTTTCCACCAGCCATTCATCTTATCAACACGATCGATAAATCCTTTCAGCCGAATTGTATATTTCTTTTCATCTGAATGGATTAGCAAAGATGTTTCAACCAATTGTTCAAGATATGCAACGGTGCAACTCTTTCCCGATTTGACAAGTTCTTCCAATTGCTCCGCTTCGTATTGTAAGAACCGTTTGACCATCAATTTTGCCACACTGACCAGCAAAAGATTTTTACCGTAAGTGATGTCGGAACCTTTAAATTTTTTCTCAAAAGCTTTATCCACCGCCCGATCCGATTCCTGCAACATAGCCAAAAGGTTCCCTTTGGACAATGGTTGATCAAGAAACGGTTTGTACAGTTTATTGAGTGTTTCATGCACGGCACTTCCCAGCGTTGCCGGATCAATGGTGTCATCCACATCCTCGGGCTCTTTGATACCCGCTATTTCAGCGTAATAAAATTTCAAAGCACAATTACGGTATAAATTCAACGAAGTCGCAGAAAAACCTTTGACTGCCTTTTCCTCCAGGGAAGCCAGGGTTTCTCCTGTTTTGGGAAATTCAATTACAGGTACGAATTCCCCTTTGAGGATTGGTGTGGTTAAAACCGATGCCCTGATGGTGATCCGGGGGTTATAAGATGATAATTCACTGGCGATTTGCCGTAAAAACCGGCTTCTGTCGCCGCCTCCCAACTGATCCGGTTCGGTATTGTATAATATCCACACATGCTCTGCCCGTTGGATCAGCCGGTAAAAATGGTAAGCATACACGGAATCCTTATGCCGGTAGGTAGGCAGTTCAAAACTTTCCTTAATGTCGAATGGAATAAATGATGAGTTGATTTTACCACTGGGTAAAAGATCTTCATTGCATGAAAGAATGATGAGGTTTTCAAAATCAAGTGTCCTTGTTTCGAGCATGCCCATCAGTTGAACCCCTTTGAGCGGTTCGCCATAAAATGGGAGGCTGGTACTGGCAATCACTTGTTTAAATAATTCACAGAGCGACGGGATTGTCAACCCCGGCGAAAAATCACACAGGAGATTACTGATCTGATGCACAATTTTTGAAAAAGCAAACAGATACTCCATCTCCATGGATGTCACATTACTTAACCGGAGGGTTTCTATGATGGCTTTGAAACAGGTCAGGGCATCATCAGGTTTTTCCCAGGGTGCAAACATGGAATCCAAAAAGGTAAGATTGGCAGAAAACAGGTCGGCACCAGGTGTGACAATATCTTCCAAACCGACAAAAATCTGGTGACCCAGCCTGATTTTATCAATGGTTTCATCAAATACAAACCTGTTCCCGCCCAGTGTTCCGTGTGCCATCCGGTGGATGTAAGGGTGTTGAAGAAGTTTTAATACGTCTTTATAATAGTATTTTTTGATCCCTTTGGAAACGAGCCATGTAAACTGGGCCGCGTGGAGATGAAGCTGGAATACTGATTCAAAGAGACTGTCCAGGGGCGTTTGCTTCAGGGGAAGGCCAGCCGTGATGTTCAGCGCATCAACGTTTTCAGGAATGGAATTCAGCAAGGGGAGCAGTAACCCTTCATCCAGCAATACGACGGCAGTCTTTTCATTGGCATGTCCGGTTTTCGCCAATTCTTCAAGCAACTGCCCGCAATATTTAACCTGCCCAACCGGGTCGGGGGAACCGATAATCTCAATCTGTTTTTGTGAATCTGCAAAATCATCTGATATCCAGCGGGGTTCCTTCACCGGCCATTTGCGAACCCAGTCACGTAAAAAATCACCGGCTTCCTGTTGCCTGTTGTCGAAATAGTAATGGTCGGCATCCCAGAGCAGGGTTGCCTTTCCCTCATTGCGCAAGGTACCGATAATTTGCACTTCGGCTTTTGTCAGGGCATTGAACCCGGCAAAAATGATATGGCGCCAGGGCAGGTCATGCTTTCTGGATTCAATATTTGCGGCAGCCTGTTTGAAACTAAGTCCCTGGTATGCATGGTTTTTAGCCAGGAGCCTGGTTGTCAGTTTTTCATAGTAAACATAAAGCGACTGATAAAACTGAAGATACTTTTTCTCAAATTCGGTCAGGGGCTGCCCATCGACATTCCACAGGCTGATGGCTCTTGTTTCGGTGAGGGTGGTAAATAATTCCTTTGCATCGGCCAGGTAGCGGTCTGTTTCATTAAAATCGCTGAGCAACTGAGGTGCCCAACGCAAAAACTCATCAAAAGACTGTGCATTCGCACCTTCTATTTCGCGGTGAACCTCATAAAGCTCAAAAAGCAGGTGTAAATTTTCAACTTCCTGCAGTCCGCTGATTTCGGTGATAAAATCCTCAATGGAAAAAACAGTTGGCGCCCAGGTAACTTTTCCCACCTCCGCAGCCAGGTATTTCCGCAGGAACAGGCCGCCACGCCGGTTCGGCAGCACAATACAGAGATCATCAAGGTCATTGTTAAATGTAGCAATGAGGTACTGTGCGGTTTTTTGGAGGAATGGGAGCATCGGTCAACGGTATTGTGCTGACAAAAGTAGGGAATATAATTTCAAACCTTCCGGGTTTTAAAAACCTGGAAGGTTTATTTAACTACCATCGTTCCTTTGACGATCTCAGTACCTTCCTTTGAAATAACATATTTGTAATTGCCCATGGAAAGGAAATGGCCTTTATCATCCGGTGTATTCCTGATGTTGTCAATATCAATGTCGGTAGCAGAGGAGACGGTATATGAACTGATCCAACGGTTTGAATTGTTCAGGATTTGTATTTCATAGAGGCTGGGTGCCTGTACCATTAAAGGCGAACGGTTTGTTACCGGACATTCATCAATAATGGTTCTGAATGAGTTGGAAGGGCCTGTATCAAAACCATCCTGAAGACCTATTTCATTGGTTGCAGCAAACAGGCCCCAGGTATCCGGCTGATTCAACACAATGTTCGCAGGCACATTATACAACAGTAAAAATGTCAGTGAACCATTGTTATCTGTTATTTCGCGGATATCCAAACCTCCGGGTTCTCCGTGTACCAGGTAAGGGATTGGATTTGTTGCGCAATTCATTTCCGTCCGGCCAACCAGGTGGCTGTAATTCGCGTTGTCAGGAAATCCGTTTATGGTAGTTGACCCGCCAGGCCTGTAAGCATAAACTTCATCGAAGCCCGTCGTCCCATCGTATCCTCCGTTACCGAAATAATTTGTGTTGATTCTGTAAACGATCAACCCTTCACCGGGTAGGGATGATTCAAAAACCCCTGTTTTTTTCCGGTATTCCACCACAAAAAATTCATTGACAGAATATGGCGAATTTATTCTGAAGCAATGATATCCATTTATCAAATTCAGCGGACTCAGGGTATAGTAATTGGTTGTGGTAAGGGGAATAAAATCCATAGGCAACATCCAATGGCCATATTTATATTTCAGATAGGCACACATGTGTTGGGGAGGGTTCGTGGTAACATCCATGAGATCCCATTTGCCAACCGGCTGTAATCCTCCAAATGCCTGATCATAATGATAAAGATCCGGGGCTCCGATGGTATGAAACATTTCATGGCACAAAACACCTGTTCCGTTTGTCTGCAAATCAATCTGCAATTGCACATTGTAATCCACCACATGCTTTCCATGTATATAAACCCATGGCTCACCCAGGGTTGCCATGTGAGGCCACAAAATATTGCCCCAATGATCAGTTGCCCCTTTTAAAATAAAACACACATTATCAACGTTGCCGTCATTGTCAAGATCAATATTCAAATTGACCGGGACCTGGCCGCTTATGTAATTCACGGCAGCTTTTAACATGGCGTGTTCTCTCTCCCACTTTTCAGCACCCTGGTATCCGGTTGGGTTGGAAGTTGCATTGTAGGGTCTGAAGTAATTCCTCGGATGACTGTCCTGGAATGAAACCACAGTGGTTCCGGAGGATGTAGGGTATAACGAGGTAAAAATTCCCAGTGACTGGTAGGATGCTTCATAGTAGTAGTTATGCATTGAATTGGCATTCGGTGAGGCATCATTGAACATATTATCAAAATAGGTTTTAGGTTCTGTATATTCATTATCATCACTGAACCTGATGAAAACAGCAAGATTATAAAAAGTACCGGCATGAGGTGCCTTGGGTGAATTTTCAGGGACACCGATCGACAGTTCATTTTTCTTCATCTGCTGATATGCAGAATTTGAAATTAAATTATGTGGTTGAATGCCGACAGATGCAGGATTGACACTCATTACCCGGTACGCAGATGGTTTCAGCAAGTTTCCGGTTTTGACAGCATAATACAAAAATCCATCATCCCCATAAATGAGGGTAAAGCCGTTTTCATCGTGCAGCCAGTTAAAAAACTCATCCCCTGAGGCAAAGCAGTTGATCATTGAATGGTCGGGCAGCGTGATCGTTTGGGGTATGTCTCTCAAATATGCCGCAGATGAAATCAGGGGAAGGAATGACAGCCATAAAAAAAGGCAACAGTTTATAAAGTTCAGTTTTGCTTTCATTTTTCCTGAATATAATGCTCTTTAACAACCTTTTTTATCTGCTCTTTCAATGTTTTGTTTTCGCTCTGTAGATTGTCGACCTTCTTATTCAGCGCAATGACATACAAGGATAACTCTTCAATTTTTTGCAGCAGTTTTGAATCCATTTCGCCAAGGCTGACACCGTTTTTATCAACCTCTGCAGCATCGGGAATATCAGGCAGATGTTTGTTTTGAAGAATATATTTTTCCAGGTTATACAGCGGCATCAGGTTATAATCTGATTCAAATACAAAGTCGGACCATCCTGTATTGACCACCACCTCTTTTGCCCGGATGGCACCATTCACCGATAATTTATGTGTCGGATACACGGTGCCAATACCCACATTACCATTGATAACCAGCTTCTGAAAAGCCGGGTCGGCATTGAACTCGCCATAGATCAAACCCATCGACATGGCATTTTGCTGATTTCCCCTGCTTGAATTGTCGATATAGAGTTTGTTACTTCCTGTTTCGTAATAACCGGCATATGATCCGATGGCCACATTGGCACTTCCTCCTGTATGATAGATTGCTTTGTATCCGCAGGCGGTATTGTTATTACCGTTTGAGTTTTGGCGGAGTGCATGCATGCCAAATGCAGAATTGTTGCTGCCCATCGTGTTTCCCATCATCGTCTCCATCCCCATGGCACTGTTCCCATATCCTTCAGTGTTATGGTAGAGGGCATCGCAGCCACTTGCGGTATTGTGGTATCCGATGGTGTTTTTATTCAGCGACTCCACCCCGTTTGCCGTGTTATAATCGCCTGCATTGTTGAATTCCAGTGATCTGAATCCGGTGGCTGTATTATAAAGTCCTATCTGATTGGAAGAAAGGGCATAAGCCCCGGTTGCGGTATTCGCTTCACCCTCTGTATTGGCATAAAGTGCAACTACCCCGTTGGCGGTATTATATTTTCCGCTTGAATTGTTACGTAATGAACTGGTACCAGTTGCAGTATTATGAAAACCGTAAGTATTTGACAACAAAGCACTTTCGCCGAAAGCCGTATTGCCATAACCTATAGTATTGTATTTCATTGCGTTATAGCCTGCCGCCGTATTATACGACCCGTCGGTATTCGAAAACAATGCCTTTGATCCGATTGCAGTATTTTGCAGCCCCGACAAATTGCCGTACATGGCGGAATCGCCAATGGCAACAAGACTGCCCCGCACGGTATTGTTGTACAATGCACCGGTTCCAACGGCAATGTTGCCTGAACCAGTTGTATTGGCATACATTGCATTCAATCCCAGTGCAGTATTAAAACTTTCGATTTTCCCGGCCAGTTGGTTGTTGACTTTGAACATGAGCGGAACATCATCGGTGGTTCCAAGAAAATTGATGCCTGTTGTCAAGCCGCCGTTTCCAGTGGTACCCCAGCCACTTGTGCTGCCAACAGGCATCCACAAAGGGGCTTCCGGCGTGCCTGAATTATAATAAAAACCGCCTGTATTGTCGGTTTGGAACAGGATCAACCCTGTGGCCGGGCTGACGATCGCATCTCGCTCAGCCATTGTCATGCGTGGAATCAGCATGCCCATGGCGGTTGATTTGACATCAAGCATGGCCGATGCATCCGGGCCATTGCCATCGGTGTTAACTGCTACCTGAGCAGAAAGTTGAACTGTGATCAGAACAAAAATTAGGGCAAAACTGAGTAACAGCAATTGATTCTTCATGTGGAGAGTTATAAAAACATTAATTCTGCAAACATCTGACAGACATCCTGTAATTTTTCCAGCTGTATGTTCTGAAAATACCTGTAGAATAGGTATTGACCCCCAGGTAGTAACCATAAGCAGATGCCGTGTCAAACAAGGTTGACGACCAGAAGAAGGTATATAAATTCAGGTCCCAGTAGGAATAATCCCAATAAAAATCCTGCATTCCGGTACCCAAACCTGTAAAACCACTCTCATTGGTTCCCAGGTTTGGCGCCAGCCAGTGGGCAGTCCCGGCTTCTTTCATTTTATCGGCGGCCACATCGGTTCCTCCCAGAAAATCGACCAGTGCAGTCAATTCAGCATCAGCAGGGATATGCCAGCCAGCCGGACAAATTCCCTGAATTCCGGGTGTTTCGGAATATTGCATGATTTCATGCCAGGTATACAACCCGCCATAAACCGAACAATTTGCCTCCAGATCATGAAAACAAAATTTTTCAATAATCCCGTTGTTTGTTGGCAGAACGGTGCTGTCAAGCCGGTTTCCCACATTCATGTTTTCCGCCATCCAGCATTGGTTTCCTATTTTTACCGTATTATACAATTTTCCATCACGGACATCGGTCACTTTCATCCCGCACTGAAACACTGGTTCGCTTACACCGGCCAATGATTTCCATGATCCTCCAAAATAATAATCAATATATCCGGTAGTGATGTTGAAAATCATCAGACCTTCTTCAGGAGCTGCAATGGCATTGCGCTGGGAAGTGGTCATCCGTGGAGGTAAAAATCCCTTGTTCGTGGACTTTACATCTAGCATAGCGGAATTTCCAGGTGCACTTCCATCATTGGTAACGCTAACCTGGCCAAAAATGGTAAAACCCGGAACAGCCAGTATGAATACCATCAGAAGAAAAAACTTGTTAATTATTTTCATAAGAGAGGTATTTGATTTGATTTGATTTGATTTGATTTGATTTGAAGGATATAAGATAGAGTTCACTTAATCATTTATACATCTGCATGAATATCCTGTAGTTTTGAAGTATTCCAGAAGGTATACCTGTGTGTTCTTGTCCCGGTTTCTTTCTCATTTCCTCCGGCGACATCGGGTCCACCCAGATAGTTTTTAAGGTCTGTCCATTCCTCATCAGCCGAAACGTGCCATCCGCCGGGATAAATTCCTTTAATTGGTCCGGATGGAACAGGATTCCAGCTTGTTGTATTGGTTGCTCCATTCAGATACCGGACTAATTCAGCCCACTGATATAATAAGCCACCATAGGTATTACAATTGGCAAAATTGTTGTCATAACAATATTTCTCAATGGCACCGTTGTTGGTTTGCCCTTCAGTTGAAAGGATCGCCGTGCCGATATTCAGTTTTTCGGTCCTCCGGCATTGTGTACCAATGGTCATCGGGTTGTAAGTTTTCCCGCCATAAATCACCGAACCGCAACGTTGGCCATCCCTGTTTATTCCGGTATCCCTGGAGGTGCTTTGATCTGTGTTGATCGCAACCTGCGCATATTGATTCTGACAAATACAACCCAGCACCAAAATGGAAAGTAAGAATCTAAAATATTGTATCACACCTTGTATTTTATCAAAACGAGGGTGATGGCCACTGCGATAAAACCGCCCTGCATTTCTGCAGATAATCATTGGAAAGTATTTAACAGGAAGGGGAACAAGGGATAAGGCAGAGAGGACAATCACCAACAACTATCCGGAACTTATAGTTGTTGTAAATATATTAGATCCATTCAGGATTTCGACAGCAACGTTACAGTAATTTACCATGACTTTAGTGGTAATTTATCCGCATTCGAGAGGAAAAAATACAGGATAATGACTGACATTTATCAGTATCAAATCTGCTTTATATCAAACATACTCCCATTCCCCGATTTCTTACCTTTGTCCGGCTAACTTCCATCATTCGTCATTCGTAAATCGTAAATCGTAAATCGTAAATCGTAAATCGTAAATCCTTACCCCTCCCCATGCCCCACCCCCTCTTCACCCCATATCTCCTCAAAGGTTTGCCTGTTAAAAACCGCATTGTTTTTCCACCGGTAGTTTGTTTCGGGTATGCGCTGGAAGATGGAATTGTCACTGCCAAAAACGTTGACCATTACCGTCAAACAGCTGCGGGTGGAGCCGGGATCATCATCACCGAAGCTACCGCTGTGCTGTCTGATGGCAGGCTTGCGCCATTCCAGCTGGGAATATGGTCGGATGCCCATATCCCGGGAATGAGCACCATCGCATCACTCGTAAAGAAGGAAAATGCCATTTCACTGCTGCAGATTCACCATGCCGGACTGCTTACCAACGAACACGTTTCAACTACAGCAAAAGCACCCTCTGCGGATGAAAAAAATCCAAGATCGGCAGAGCTGACTGTGGCCGAAATTATTGAGATCAGAGAAGCATTTATCAATGCCGCAGAAAGAGCGAAAAAAGCTGGTTTTCAAGGGGTGGAATTGCATGGTGCCCATGGATACCTGTTAAACCAGTTTGCGTCAAGCCTTTTTAACCACCGGACGGATGAGTATGGTGGGAATATGGAGAAAAATCTGAAATTGGCAACTGATATCATTCACGGGATCAGGCAACGATGTGGGGAAGATTTCATCATAGGCTACCGTTTGGGGGCAAATTCACCTGCACTGGAAGATGGGACGATCATTGCCAAACATCTTGAAAAAGCTGGTGTCGATTTGCTGCATGTATCACATGGAGGGAGTTTGCTGAACCTTCCACGCCCTCCCAAAGGGTTTGATTACAACTGGATCGTATACAGCGGAACAGTTATTAAAACAACTGTCAGTATCCCCGTGATTGTGGTAAATGAGATAAAAACCCAGGAAAGGGCAGCATGGCTTATCGAAAACAATCATGCTGATTTCACGGCGCTTGGCAGGCCACAACTGGCTGATCCCAATTGGGTCAACCATGTGCTCAACAATGAAAAGATCAATCTATGCCATCAATGCAAACCAAAATGCAGATGGTTTGAGGCAGGTGCACTCTGCCCCGCCCGAAAAAAATGACAAATCACTCGTCATTTGTCAATTGTCATTTGTCACTTGTCATTGTCCCAACATCTCTCCACAAATCCCCTTCTTCCAGATAGCCAGTAATTTTTTGCGTTTCTGCCAGCCTTAAGTAGAGATTTGTCAATGAAAATGACCCCTCCTCTTGGATCAGTGGAAATATCATCGGATCAATGATTTGAATCCCGCTGAATGCATAGCTGGTCAATTCCCGGGTTGCTTTCGCTAAACGTCTTTCACCAGTTTTCTGGTTTTCCCAGCCGCAGAGGTTCATCTGGTTATCAAAGAGTAAGTACCGTGAGGTTTGACGAGGACGAACCGCAAGGGTGGCTATTGAATTTGAACTCAGATGAGAATCCGCCATCTTAGCAATATCAAGATCAGAAAGAATATCAACATTCCGGATGATGGCCCTGTCGCAGTTATGAAAAAACCAGCCAGCCTTTTTTAATCCGCCACCCGTTTCAAGCAGCTCCCCGGTTTCATCGGAAATCGAAATATTTAACCCAAAGTTATTGTGCAAATGAATAAAATCAATTATCTGATTAGCAAAATGATGTACATTGATAATTACATCATTAATTTCAGTTGTTTTCAGATGATTGATTGCGTGCTCAAGCAAGGTTTTACCCTCCACGACAAATAGCGCCTTGGGATGGAAATCGGTAAATGGTTTGAGTCGTGTGCCGAGACCTGCGGCGAGGATCATGGCTTTCATCGAAAATATGGGTTAAGGGTTAAGTAATTAAGTGATTAAGGGTTAAGATGGGATTGGACGAGGTGGATGAGGTTTATTTTGAGTGGGTGGTTGTTTTTCAGATGGTCTGCCAGTTTTTCGGCGCAGTAAACTGACCGGTGCTGCCCGCCTGTACAGCCAAATGAGACCATCAGATGACTGAATTTACGGTCGAGGTAGGTTTTTACGCTTTGGTCGATCATCGAATAAACCAGGGCCAGAAAACAGTCAACCTCAGGTTCTTTTGTTAAATAGTCAATCACGGGCTGGTCCTTGCCGTTGAGTTGTTTAAACTCCTCATATCTTCCGGGGTTTGGCAACGCACGGCAATCAAAAATGAAGCCGCCCCCATTTCCTGTTTCATCCACAGGAAGTGAATTTTTATAAGAGAAACTGTGAATGGTTATGGTTAGTCCCTTTTCAATATTTTCAGAATCTACTATTAATTTTAGTTTATCACTTTGGTAATCAATATGATCATTATGTTTAACGAAATTTAACTTTAACATAGCTGAATCATCAATCATCATATCAATGACATCCATCAGGGTTTTGAGACCAAAACCGATCTGGCGGTTCAGGCGCATGTAACGAAGATTGGACAACGCAAAGGGAATACTTTGAAGAAAATGGGGCTTATTTTCATAATATCCTCTGAAACCATAAGCTCCCAATGCCTGCAGAATGCGAATCAAGGCAAACCCATGATAGATTTTCATAAACTTTTCACCGTCAACCGGATGGAGTTCACTGAGTTTGGTCAGGTAAAAGTCTAACAGCTCCTTTCTGACAGTCATAGGCAGATCAGCCTTTCCATCAGTCAGCAAGGATGCAACATCATATTGCAATGCTCCTCTCCTGCCTCCCTGATAATCAATAAACCAGGGTTCACCATCAACGACCATGATGTTGCGTGACTGAAAATCACGGTAAAGAAAAAAATCATCATCCGTTTGCAGTAAAATATCACAAAGGCTTTTAAAATCATCCTCCAATGCCTGCTCATCAAATGGGATCTTAGCCAATTTCAGAAAATAGTATTTAAAGTAGTTTAGGTCCCACATCATCGACTGCCGGTCAAAGGCGCCACGCGGGTAACAAACGTTGTAATCCAGTTTTTTTCCTGCTTTGACCTGGAACGCCGGCAAAAACCCGATTGCCTTTTTATAGATTTCCAGCACGTCCGGAGGAAACTGAACCGCTGCATCCGCCTGAGGCACATCATGGATCCCGGGATTCATTGCAGCCTTTCTTTCGGTAAGCAGTTGGTACAAAGTAGTATCTCCCAGGTCGGAAATGAGGTAAATCCGGTTGGCAATATCGTTGGCCAGTATCTCAGGTACTGGCAGCCCTTCGTTGCGAAAATGGTTTGTGAACGAAATAAATGCTTCATTTTCACGAACATCGTCATTATGTGCACCCAAAACGGTGATATGATCTGATGCCAGTCTGTAATAACTCCGATAAGAACCTGACCCAGGCAATTTCACGATCGACTGAGGTTCAGTTCCACTCCATGACCTGAATAATTGAATTATATTTTGTTCAATAGTTTTCATTCTGCGATTCGTATTATACTTCCACCACCTTTACCTTTGGCTCCAGGTAAACCAATGCCCGGCGAATATTTGAATAACCCATTTCAGCAATATAGCCGGCATATTTTTTAAGTTGCTCACCATGGTTTACATGGGGCTTCCCGCTCTTATAATCCAGAATGGTTACCTGGTTGTTGTCAAACACAATGCGGTCGGGCCGGTAAAACGATCCTTCGGGCAACAGGATCTCCGCTTCCGTTTTTACCCTGACCTGATCGCTGAAAAGCCGTGTGAGCATTGGCTCAGAAAGAATTGACCAAAGTATCTTTTCAACATTTTCGCGCTCCGCATTGGAGATAAGCCCTGTTAATAAACCTTTATCGAGTACCAAAGGTACATCCGTACCGGTGGTTATCCACGACAGCAAAGTATGTATCCGGTTACCCCATTGCGATTGCTGAACCGGGTTTTCCATATCCCACATTTGTGGTGCCCGCATGCGGATTTTGATTTTATCGCGCCAATCGGTACTGATCACCTTATGCCGGGTGATTGTCTCTGTTGTATGCCTGGCAGCCTTTTCAACATGACCGGAAGACAAACCAAATTCATACTGTGACTGGCCTTCGACCCAGATATTTTCATTTTGCAGGAAAAGCTGGAAGAATCCCGGCAGAGAACTAATCTCATCCTGCTTCTTTGGTGGGAATTTCGTCAGTATGTACAACCTTTCCTCCGGCCGTGTCATCGACACATAAAGCAGGTTCAGCAGATCGAGCATCGATTTTTGGCGTTCATCCACAAACAAATTCTGATACACCGTCGATTCCATCTCCTTATCACTCTGTAGAATGGCCGTTTCAAGCCCCGAAGCCACATCGGGCTCCAGATCGACCCAAAGGTAGCTTTTTGTATTTTTCCGGGTTTCCTGCGCGAAGGGAAGAATAACCAGCGGAAACTCCAGCCCTTTGGCCTTATGGATCGTCATCACCCTCACTGCATTCAACTCTTCCGGGACAATGATGGAGAGTTTAGCGCTGTTTTTATCCCACCAGTCAAGAAATTCCGAGGCACCGGTCGAAATTTTTACCGTAAACTTCAATACCGCATCAAGAAAAAACTGCAGATAAGGATCCAACGTTGAGTTTAACTGATAATAGCGGATAAGCGCTTCGCACAAGTCATATACAGGCAACACGGAAAATTCATCGCGTCCCTGCTCCCATTTCGAATCTGTTACGATTTCTGCATGCCGAAGAAACTGCCTGATCTCCGCAATCACAATGTCATTCCTGGGTTCAAATAAAAATTTCAGATAGGCAATCAGGAACCTGACTTTTGGTGAATTGGAAAGGAGCAGTGATTCTGCAGAAACCACATCCACGCCTTGTTCAATCAGGAACCGGGCAATGGCGCTGGCATTTTTATTGCTCCGGCACAGGACAGCCATATCGCGAAGGTTGAAATTATCCCTTTGGGCCTCAGATATGACCGAATGGATCCTTTTCAGTGTTTTCTCATGATAATTCAGCTCTTCATCATCCTGTTCCAGAAATTCAAGGCTGACATACCCACCGGTTTTTTGCGGATTGTATTGTTGCTCGAGGCCTTCAAATATTTTCTCCTTGCCAGCGGTGAGCACGCCGTCGGCAATCGTTCTGAAAAAGCGATTGTTAAATTCAACAATTTCAGATTTTGACCGGTAATTCTGATCCAGGGTGACTTTTTCAAAATGGCGTTGTAAAACCTGCTGCCGTTGCTTTAAAATCGGATTCCGGTCACTTCCGGCAATGGCAGGCAGGGCATTAAACTGTTCGACTTCTCCCCCTCTCCACCGGTAAATCGCCTGTTTTCCATCGCCAACCACGAGGTTAAAAAAACCACCGGCCAGGGAATTTTCGATGAGTGGAATAAAATTCATCCATTGCAGTGCAGAGGTATCCTGAAATTCATCAATAAGAATATGCTGATACTTTTCACCCAGCCGTTCATAAATAAACGGGACAGGCTCATTCATGACAATACCCGCAATGCGTGCATTAAACTCTGAAATATGGACAAGGTTGTTCCTGTGCTTGAAATCGTTGAGCATTTTCTCAATTTCATTCAGCACCGCCAGTGGATAAATGGTTTTGGCAAGCAATTTCCGGAGAGCATAGTCAGGTTTGTGCTGATCAATTTTTTGGCGAAGTTTTTCATACAAATCGAGCAGTGCCGGTTTAACGGTTGTGATCGCCTCACGCGCTGCTGATGATGCTTTTCCGGAAAACCATTTATCTTCTTCAACTGTTGCGATCACAAATGAATTGGGGTCCAGTTTGTCCATCCTGCCTTCCGCGAGGTTTGTGAAATATTTCCAGATACCTCGCTCCCCCTGAAAAAAGTCGGCAGATGAAAATTGACCATTTTTTAAATGTGCAGCACCTTCTTTCGCTATTTCCCGGATACTTCCTTCAAATTTCCGGATGCTTGCATAAAGATTTTCGGAAATTATCCGAAAACTTTCAAGCGACACGTTTTTCAACCTGCCGATCCTGCCTTGTCCTTCCTCATCAAGCAATAATCTGGCAAATCCTGTCAGGATTAAATCAATATTCCACCCCTTGTCTTCGTCCATGCGTGTTTCGAGAAACTTAACCAGGAGTGCGGTCAGGGCATCATCATCGCCTACCCTGTCGAGCAACAGGTCAACGGCCGTCGAGAGCAACTCATCTGCATCCAACTCCACATTAAAGTTAACGGGTAACCCAAAATCATGGGCAAAAGTGCGGATCAGCTTATGCGAAAAGCTGTCGATGGTGCCAATGGCAAAATCTGCATAGTTGTGCAGGATCATTTCAAGCGCCTTTGTCGCATTCAGGGAAATCTCATGCGATGTCAGCCCGGTCTCGGCCATCAGCAGAGGTACCAGAGTTCCCCTGACCATCTGATCTTCCGAGTGATCCCCTTTCGACAGTTGCTCAAGGGCTTTCAACACACGTTCCTTCATTTCATTGGCAGCCTTATTGGTAAAGGTGATGGCCAGAACATGCCGGAAATCAGAAGGTTCAAGGAGGATGATCTTCACGTACTCTTTTACGAGGGTGAAGGTTTTTCCTGAGCCGGCGGAGGATTGATAGGTGGTGAAGGACACTTTACTAATTTGATGATGTGATGATGTGATGATGTGGTGATGTGATGATGTGATGATGTGATGATGTGATAATGTGATGATGTGATAATGTGATGATGTGAAAATTTGATGATTAGATGATGGGTTAATGGAGGATTTGGATTTTGGTGGTATATGTTTGGGTTTCTGTCAGAATCCTGACATAGTAGATTCCGTCATTCAGAGCGGTCAGGTCGGCATTGACCTCTGCGGCGGTGGCATCAACGCTTTTTGAGTTGATTAATTTGCCTTGTGAGCTATATATCTGTATTTCCGCAGTGCCGGTATTTTCTGAAAGAGTGAAGTGTATATTCCCTCTTGTGGGGTTCGGATATACCTGCAGGTTATCTGATCTGTGTTCTTCAACTCCCGGCGGATACCTGATGGAAACGATTTTTTGTGCCGTACCGAAATTCTGCAATGCATCTAAAACCAACACAGTATACGTTTGAATATCCTGAACGGTCACGGTGATGGTGTTCCCGCTATCGAGGGTATTCCAGAATATCTGGTAGGGTGGTGTTCCTCCGGTCACTGTTGCATGAAGCGTAAGGACTGTTCCTTTCAACACAGCAGTATCAGGCCCAAGCGAGACTGTAAGTGGTTGTGCCGACATCCGGTATATATCACGCCAGGTAGCCGTTACCAGATTTCCTTCTTCGGTGATCTGCAGCAAAGGTATCCCTTTGCCTTTGGCCAGCCATTTGTATTCGATGATGTTGCGGTTGAACGGAAATCCGGCTGCCAGCGAATCGATATAAATGCTGTCGTGGATGGCAAGGGTTGATTTAACACGCAATGTTTGAAAAGTTCCGAACGGAGTGGTAAGGTTTCCCCAGCCATCTGCAAGGTTTGTGCGGATCCGGTGCGTGCTGTATGAAACCACACCCGGAACAGTTATTGCAAAGTTGGAAGTTGACGACCATGTTAATCCGGGGGTTATAGGAAACTGGTACAGTTTATCAGGGATATCATATTTTGCCGGCAAGGGCAGTCCCTGGATGGTATAGGCTGCACCCAGATCGCTGAAAGAAGTTGAACTGTTTTTAAAAAAGGAATAGCCCTGTGATACAGGTATCCCGGGAATCGGGCTGCTCCCTTTGGGTGAGGCAAGGTTGGCTCCGCCTAAAAGCACGAAGAAGAGCTGGTAGCCCGTTGGTGTGGCTGTTGCGTTAACAAAAGTATCAACCCGTTGGCTTAAAGCCTCGAGTGCAGCATAGTTCCAGGCAGTATCCATGGCGGTTTTTGCGTAACCGGCAGGAACTACGTTCGTGATACTCACCCTCAATGAATCACCGGGGGAAGGCATGTCGGCCTGATTAACAATGATCTGTGAATACATTGGCGATGTTATCCAGCCAATAGCACATAAAAAAAGGAATATCTTTTTCATCTGAATTGTTTTTGATTTTTACCAAAATTTCACCTGCAAATACGGCTTAATTGATCAGTTCTGTGGTTTGGCAGTTTTTTCTTTCCTGACAAATTTAAAGAGTTCACCAAAGTTTGTAAAATCACGCTGAAATTTTATCCCGACTCCCTGGGTATAAGGTGCATTGTTATTCAGGGTGTTGAGGGTGTTTGTCCGGTTAAATGCACGTGCCCTCCAGCGCCTGTTTTTTGTAAGGATGTACTCTACATTGATATCACCAACAATGGTACTAGACTGCTGGGCTGATGAACTGTTATACGAATTCATGCCAAACGTGCCCTCAATCAGCAACCGGTCATCAAACAACTGGGTAGAGACACCCACGTCAAATTCCTGTTGGGTGGTACTCGTTCCCGGTTTGTAGTTCATATTCACATTCACATTTGAACTGATCTGCGACAGCATACTGTTGATCTGGTTGGTAACAAGCGACATAGAAGTGGCACTCACATCTACCCCGGCAGTTGAATTTGCCACAACCGGTTTGAACTGATTCATCACCATCAGATAAATTGTTTGCTCGGTAACCACCGTCGCATTGTTTGTATCGATGGCTGAATAGACTTCGTTTTTTATGCTCTCTTCAACATTTGGCAGGTTGATGGCAAAAGAGATATCGGGATTCAACAGTTTCCCTTTGAGCCTTATCACACATTCGACCGGAATACGGAGCCCCTCCTCCTCAGTATTGGTTGTAATTCCCTTCATCGGAACTTTTGTTTTGTATACAGCACTCATGGCAATATTTGCATCAGCCGCATCGCCTGTCCAGCTGATTGTACTTCCTCCCTGGATCGACATAGGCAATCGCAGCAGATTTTTAAACTGGAAGAGAAAAGAACCCTTTGACAATGTGTATATGCCTGAGAGGGTGAACGGAGTTGAAGGTGTCATGCTCATCAGCAGGTTCCCGGTACCGGAAGCCTTCAGATTTCCCAACTGGTCGGGCAGGAAAACTTCCACTTCGGCATCCTGGTTAATTCGCAAGCCGAGATCAAGGGACAACCCGGTTGGATTAACCTGGTACTTTTCCACTAATTTTTCCAATGAATCGGCTTCAGGATCTACAAAAATGATATAATCGGCTTGTCCGACCGACTGTGTAAGGTCGATAGGAATTACCACGTGCGTTTTGCCCCCGTTTGTGGCCTTTACCGTGATTTTAATATTATCGGTGGGACCGGTAATGCTCGCTGTGCCCGAAGCCCGGGCATTCCCGTAAAAAATACTGTTTTGTGCACGGGTATTGCTGAATGCAGCAAAATCATCCATATCCACATGTAAATCCAGCCTGAGGTCGTTAAAATTCCGATGGGTTATTTTCCCATTCAAAACCGATTTATGGCCCAGTGAATCGTACAGGGTAATCTTGTCGAAAATAAATGCGTTGGTATCGATCGTTACCACATCTGCAAAAGAGTATGGCACGTTCAGATAGTTGATTTTAAATTCAGTACGCATCATTTTTAGTTGTCCCCTGATATCGGGATGGTCGAGGGTTCCTTTAATTTTCACATCTCCGGAGGCAAGGCCATTCACTCCGGTCATAAAATCAGAGACAAAGGGTCCAAGCATTTTCAGATTGAGGTTTTTCAATGAAAGGTCAAAATCAAAATGCGGATTTTTTTTATCCATATAATAACTTCCCTTGAGAGAAAATGGCATGTTGGTTCCCACATTCCCTGTATAATAAATTTGCGACAACACATCAAATTGCGCAGCTGCTGCATCAAATTTCACTTTAAAAGTGGCATCTCCGAGCAACTCTTTATTGAATTTAAACTTCAGGATACGCAGATCCGACATGATGATAATATCTGTGTAAGGTTTTGCGATTTTGAAGTTACCGCTCAGCCATCCGTCAACGTCGACCACGTTACTGCCCAGCAACTGATCGATTTTAGAGATATCCACCTTATTAAAAGCAACATTCAGTGTATCCCGGGAGGAAACGGACAGATCGCCATTTATTTTCAGGTACTGGTCGCCCGAGAAAAAGGAGAGATTCGATACTTTGACCGAGGATGTATCAACCTTGACCATGTTTGCCGGGTCGACAGTCCAGTATTTTTCATTTAAAAAGACATTGAATTGCCTGAATTTCAATTCTATCACCGGACTTTGCCTGAAACTCGCAAAACCGGCGAATTCGCTTGGCTTTGCGTAGGCCATCCATGTTACCCTGTATTGTATGCTGTCGTGCCTGATATTGGAAATAAGCTGAAATGAGTCAACCTTGACTTCCAGGGAATCTTTTTTAGTGGCCTTTTTCAGGTAAACATGTGCCGAGCCTGACCGGATCGAAAGATCATCAAACTTATTTTCTGCATCAAGGTACCAATCGGACAGCTCGATGTTGTTGATATAAATCGCCGGCGATTTACCCTTCATCACAATTGTTCCCTTTTCTTCATTGTAATAACCATTGAAGATTGAATTGGGGGCAATCCTGAGGAACGGCAAAAAAACATTGGTAATCTCATCCGACTGCTTAAACCTTACCTCGTAATTCATTTTCTGGTTCGATTGGTGGAGGCTTAAAGCAATCAATGAATCATTCAGGCTGAATGAAGCCAGATAATTTTGGATGAAGGTACTCAAAGATGGAATAAGTGCCTGAAATGAAAAATCGCCGGTTATATCTGCATCGACGAAATCAGATTGCAGATGGTAACTTTTTCCCGATGCAGTATCCTGCCTTGTCAGCAATGAAAGATTATCCATGGTAATCTGCTTATTGCCCTCAGAATAGACACTCTTATCGATTTTGATTGACCCGTCGATGTTGTCAAGGTTACTTCCCTTAAAGTTCACTTTCAGGTTGGTTGAGAGATTTTCAACCGAATCACGTTTTAAAAGGTTCAGGTCAAATAATTGGGCCCGGTGAATTTGAGCCGAAAAATCAAAATCCGGTATGGAATCACTCAAGTCAATCAATCCCTTGAAATCAAGGCTGAGATTAGGATCATCCACCCGCAGGATCCCATTGAATTTTTTATCAACCAGTGAACCCGTCACATTCACTCCCGTATAATTATAGTCATTCAGGAACGCAGAATCGATCTGAACATTCATGGAAAGATTGGCGTCATTCAGGCTAAACCCTTTGCCGTTCAGATCTGCCCGGAAGGTAACTTTGCCAACAATATCTTTATTTCCGGTCAGTTTTCCTACATCAAACCTGCCAACACTCAATTGTCCGGTATAACCAATCTTCTGACCGTTCTTCGGTTTTTTCAATGCCAGATCGGCTGTCACATTCCCGATGTTTGTATTTACCCTGATGTTGGCCACAAAATCGTTGTAAAAACCGGTGAAAGTGCCTTTGAGGCCCACAACCTCCAGATTGGATAATATGGCAGGCAATTCAAGATGACGCAGATCGCCCGGAATTAGCAAAGCTTCGATATCCTCCTTGGTGGTATTCATCGTTTTAACATTAAAATCAATGAATGTTTCCTCCACATCCGGCAAGCCCAGGGCGCTGATGTCCCCATGAAAAAGGGTATTCTTGCCAAAAGCAAATTTCAGATCGCGTGCTTTGAAATTACTCACGGTACCCCTGATGTTGCCAGAAAGCCGGATCTTGTCTTTCATCACCGAAAGCTCCGATGCAAAATAGCCGATATCCTGAAGGTCAAGGTCGGAAGGTTCTATATCGGCATGAATGACTACCTCCGTCAGAAAATCGTTGTAAGCCCCCCAGTGGTCATACAAAAAATCAAAATTAAGTGATAACTGAGAATGGTCGGTCAGGATTTTAAGGTGATGTGCCTTTAAAAATTTAGGGCCAACCCTGAATTCACCACTGAGGCTGTGAAGCACGATTCCGCTCCTTTCTCGGGCGGCAAGATTCTTTATGTTCGCGCAGATGGAATCCCCTTCAAATGTCACATCGGCAATCTCCAGGTTTATTCCTGAGGCATCAATGTTGGCATAATCCATCCCTGAAGGAACAGGGATTTCATTCTTATCCTGGTAATGAAAGCGTGTATCCGACAGGTTAACCGATGAAATTGAAATATGCCAGGGGACTGCGGCAGTGGTATCTGTTTTTTTTCCGGTATCCTTCGATGCAAAATAATCAATGATGAATTGAAAATTCAATACACTGTCGCCGGGATGGATGAGCAACTGCACGTTCCCTTTTTCAATAAACACCTTGCTGATGTTGAGCTTACGTGTTTTAAATGACATCAACCCCGGTTTCACTCCAAGCTTAAGCGCTGAAAAAACAATTTCCTTATGAAGATCGAGAACAGTAATATCTTCAATCATCAGGCCATTTTTCAGGGAGATATTGAACCCCCTGATCCTGATTTCCGTTTTCAGTTCCTTTGAGAAATGATCGGCAGCCAAACGAACCAGCAGTGTTTGAACCGCATCGCTTCTGAAAACCAGGTAAAGCGTCATCAGCAATGATAAAATCACTGTGATAAAATAAAGCAATATTTTTGATCCTGTTTTTATGGTAATTTTGCGTTTACTTATGCAACACTATATTCTAGGCATCGAATCTTCGTGTGACGACACATCTGCGGCCATTATCAGGGATGACGTTATTCTTTCAAATATAACTGCCAATCAGGATGTTCACAGAAATTTCGGGGGTGTTGTCCCCGAACTGGCTTCACGCGCCCATCAGCAAAATATTGTCCCTGTTATTGAAACAGCCATACAAAAGGCAAATATAGGTAAAAATCAACTTTCTGCCATTGCATTTACGCAAGGACCGGGACTCCTTGGATCACTCCTTGTCGGTACATCGTTTGCCAAAGCCCTTTCGCTTGGGTTGAATATCCCGCTTATTGTGGTGGATCATCTGCAAGCGCATATCCTGAGCCATTTTATCAGAAATGAGGATCGCACAAATCCTGTCCCGGCATTTCCGTTTTTATGTCTGACGGTTTCCGGCGGACATACACAATTCGTATGGATACGTGATTATTTCGACATGGAAATCATCGGTCAAACCATTGACGATGCTGCAGGTGAAGCCTTTGACAAATCAGCCAAAATAATGGGTTTACCATATCCTGGTGGACCGATGATCGACAAACTAGCACAACTTGGTGATCCGAAACGTTTTACATTTTCAAAGCCCAATATTCCCGGGCTTAATTTCAGTTTCAGCGGATTAAAAACCTCCTTCCTTTATTTTTTGCGCGATGAACTGAAAAAAGATCCCGATTTCATAGAAAAACACAAGAATGACCTTTGCGCTTCCATCCAGGCCACTATTGTAGAGATGCTCATGTCGAAACTGGCCCTGGCGATGGAACAGAAAAGAGAAGCTGAAACCCGGGGATGGGCTGATGTGGCCATTGCCGGCGGGGTTTCGGCTAATTCAGGGCTTCGTAAGGCGCTTGAGCAGGCCCGCGATCAGCGTGGATGGAATATCTTCATTCCGCCACTGCAATACTCCACCGACAATGCAGCCATGATCGCGGTTGCGGGATATTTTAAATTTCTGAAAGGTGATTTTGGAAGCCAGGGGGTTACGGCGTATGCAAGGGCGCAGGGGTAAAAGGGTGGACGAGTGGACGAGTGGACAAGTGGGCGAGTGGACGGGATTATTTTGTTCCGAGGATTTCAAAACGGTCTTCGTAAGCGGATACAATACTTTTCCTGGGGCGGTTATAGTGGTAATAATCCTCCATTTTGATTCCTTCAGGCAGGTGTTTCGCAATGTACTGGTTCATAAAGAAATCATACAGATATCCGGCGTGCTTTTTCCCCAGGTAGGTTCCCATCTCATACACATCCTTGGTTTTCAATGAATCGATGGTATATTTATATCTCACCATGCCCGAAAACGGATCATTGAAAAAGCGGCCATCAAAGGTATCGTAGGCTGTATTCGTGCCATACAGCAAGGTTTTCCTGGGATTTTCGCTGCCTGCCTTACTCAAATCAAACCAGCAACTGAAGTCGACCGCGTTCAGATTGAATTGTTTATAATAAATGGTATCGAGAAACGCATCTTCATCGCGCAATGGATAATAATACTCATCCAGTTGCAACTGGGCTATGTCAACGATGTACGATTGATGTTTTTCTGTTATAAATGAATCGATGGTACTGTTGAGGTAAACATTAAACCCGAGCAAACGCAACTCATCAATGAATGTGTTCATATAGTTTTCAAGAAGCACACTGTCATTGATAAACTGGATATACTTGCTTTGCCCCCAAAGGGCAGAATCCTGCTGTTGTGCCGAAAGTGAATCAAATCCTTCAATCGCCTCGCCTTTATGATTATATTTATAGATAAACCCGGGTGGGTTGACCAGTAAACTGATCATATTTTGCGACTCGATAAAGGTTTTTGCCACTTTGCGTTCGGGCAGGCATGAGGTCAAAGTAAACAGCCCTGAGAGGACGAGCAGTCCGAAAAAGGAGGAATATCTGTTAAACTTCGCCAAAAGTGGTTTACTTTAAAAGAAATTAAACTGTAAAATTGCAAATTTATTGTTCATTTTGAGCCGAAACCTCCTTGATTCCGGCAAGCATTTGCCTGCCGAATTTCCTGCCATAGTCCACGCATTTCTCCTGCATTTCACTGTGGGGAGTAAATTTGACCATCAACCCTTCATCGATCACTTTGAGTTTCAGATTACTCATGGCAGAGGTCATGATTTTCGCCCCCTCCCCGCTCCATCCATAAGAGCCGAATGCCGCCGCCAGTTTATTCCGGTCACGGATCGGATTGATCAGGGCAAACACCTGATAGATGGGCAACAGGATGTTCTGGCTAAAAGTCGGGCATCCCAGGACAATGGCAGAGGCCTGGCTGATTTTTTGTTCGATCATATCGGGTGACATCTTTTCGATGTCACAAAAATCAACCTCTAAGTTACCGGCTTCTTTAATTCCCCTGGCGATCATGCCTGCAATGATTCCGGTATTCTGGTAGGCGGATACATATCCCAGGAAAACACGGTTGGGTTTTTGTCCGTTCAACGCTTCGTGCGCATAATGCTCGGAAAGGTTTACATATTTCCTCCAGAACTTCCGCAATATGACCCCGTGACCTGGCAAAATAGCAGATATGTCGAGTGGTTTTATCCTTTCGATGGCCTGCAACATAAACCGGCTGTAAGGCTTCATGATGACATCAAAATAGTACCGGAAGGATTGGTCAAAATCGCCGACAGCATCATCAAATATCCCATCATGGCAATAATGTTCACCAAAAATATCACAGGTGAATAACAGTTTATCCTCCTGCAGGTAAGTCATAATCGAATCGGGCCAGTGCAGATTTGCTGCCGCCACAAACTGCAGGGTTTTATTGCCAAGGTCGAGGGTTTGTCCATCTTTGACTATCAGATGCGGAAATTCAAAGCCAAGCAAATCCCTCAGGTAACGGATGGCGTTGCCACTGCCGACCACCTTTGCCCGGGGAGCAATTTCAAGCAGCCGGGATAAACAGCCCGAATGATCTGGTTCCGTGTGGTTCAGAACGATGTATTCAATTTCTTCGGGGTTTACCACAGAGGTGAGTTTCGTGAGATAGGTATCCCAGAATTTCTCCTTAACCGTTTCAACCACGGTTTTTTTTGCAGCATCAATAAAATAGGAGTTGTAGGTGGTTCCTTCTTTGGTCTCCATCACCACATCAAAAGTTACGATGTCGTGATCAAGAACCCCAACCCAGCTAACGTGCTCTGTGATTTTCAATACTTTATTGTCGGTCATAGTCATACAAGTCGGTTATCCATTCACATTTGGTGGAATATTTATCAGCAACCAGTATAGTCCGGTAGTGTTAATTGCATGAATAAATGATTCAAAATCAACAGGTTTTACGACATAACTGTTTGCGCCCAGTGCATAAGCTTCTTTGATATCCGGATCTTCTTTGGAGGAGGTGATGATAACCACCGGAAGCATCCTGGTCGATTCATTGGCCTTAACTGCTTTGAGAACCTCTAAACCGCTGATTTTCGGGAGTTTCAGATCAAGGAAAATAACCTTGAGTGTTTTTGATTTATCACGTTCCGAAAAGTGTCCGCGACTGAAAATGAAATCGAGTGCTTCTTCTCCGTTTTCCGCAACAAATATATGGTTTGCGAGGTTGCTTTTCTTCAACGCCCTGATGGTCAATTCGGCATCGCTTGAATTATCCTCCACAATCAATATATCAACAGGATCAAATATTTTCATAGCATTTGTACTCATTGGTAAAGGGATAATACTGGTTTATTCCTTGCTTTCAGCTTTCAAAGGTAGTGAAAAATAGAATGAGGCACCTTTGCCAACCTCTCCGTATGCCGATACTTGTCCGCCATGCCTGTGAATGATCCGCTGAACAATGGCCAACCCGATCCCGGTCCCATCGAACTCTTTCACACTGTGAAGACGCTGAAAGGCCCCGAACAGTTTATCAGAATATTTCATATCGAAGCCTGCCCCATTGTCGCTGACACAGTAAACCACCATGTCATTTTTCTTTTCGGATGAAACAGTAATTTCAGACTTTTCCCGATTAGATGAAAACTTTACAGCATTGCCAAGCAAGTTAACCAACACCTGCCTGACGAGCACATGGTCGCCCAAAGCAGGATGAATTTCAGACAGCGTAAAGTTTATCCGTTGCTTTTCCTCCGGGCTTGTAATTTCAGAAAAGATAATCCTTGTGAGATTATCCATATTGATCATGTTGAGTATCATGTCGGTCCGGTTGAGACGCGACAATGCAAGAAGATCATCGATGAGCTGACCCATTCGGATTGCATTTTCCTTGATTACCGAACACACGCGCTTTCCTTCTTCATCAAACAAGGGCAGATAATCTTCAAAAAGGATACGTGTAAACCCATCGATCGCCCGCAATGGTGCCCTTAAGTCGTGGGAAACAGAATAGGAAAAGGCCTCCAACTCCTTGTTTGATGCTGCCAGGCTCTGGTTTGATGCTTCCAATTGCGCTGTGCGCTCCAGCACACGTTGTTCCAGTTCGGCATTTAGTTTTTTGATGGCTTCCTGAGCAGCCCGGCGATCGGAAATATCTTCAA
Source organism: uncultured Bacteroidales bacterium (assembly GCA_903875045.1). Taxonomy (GTDB): domain Bacteria; phylum Bacteroidota; class Bacteroidia; order Bacteroidales; family FEN-979; genus CAIVAT01. The sequence continues at coordinate 17,739 of CAIQUS010000035.1, read as the reverse complement.
TGTAACCCTCAAGATATGGTTCTTCTCCCCCATCCCCGAAAATCCCCCGACCCCGTTCCCAAACCCATTTCACCTCTCCGGTTGCAGTAATTATCGGGTATTCACCTTCGTACATTTCACCTTTTGCCAGTGCATTCTGCCATGAATCCCAAACAGTTTGCCTATACTCTTCGACTATAATATTATTGAATACCACAGATTTACGGTCGACAAAATCCTCCGGCTGGTATCCGGTTAAAGACAAGCACCCGTCACTGACAAACAACATGGAAGAATCGCGGTGGTTCAAACGGCGGTAAACCATCCCTGGCAGGTTACTAACAAGGGTAGAAATTTGTTGCTCACTCAGTGCCAGTTGTTTTGTTATTTCACGCTCAGTGGTAATATCCTGGGCACTGCCAACTGTTCCGATCATCTGGCCATTGCTGTCGTACAAGGGTGATTTTCGTACATCAAGAAAAAGAAATTTGCCGTTGACATTGCCAAATTCATCAAATTGTGCGGGTTTGCCTGAACTGAGCACAATCTGATCAGAATCAATGCAAAGCTCACCGAAAGTAAACCACTGAGGATTATCGGGGTGTAATTCACGTTGCCTGACGGCAAAAAACATATCACCCTTTCCAACAGGTTCTTCTGTGTCTTTTGCCATCAACAGATTTTCACAAACCGATTTATTTGCAAAGATGAACCTCTTTTCCATGTCTTTGGCCCAAAGCATGCCGGTCATGTTGTCGCTGATGGAACGGAACAGGATTGAAAGTTCCATGATTTTTTTCTGGCTCTCCTTTAATGTCTCCTCCGAGCGCTTTCGCTGATCAACTTCCGCCTTCAGGTCCTCCATCAGGTTTAAGGTTGCCCGCTTGGTTGTTTCAAGATCCTCATAAGATTTTTTGAGTTCCAGGTCAGTCCTTTTCAATTCCTCCAGCTGCAATTGAAGGGCATTGGTTCTCTCTTCCACCGCGAGTTCCAGTAATTGCTTCTCCTTGCGAATCATATCCTCGGACTTTTTTATCCTGATCATCGTCGAGACCAACGCAATCAACTCCGCCTCAACGATCGGCTTGGACAAAAATGAATCGGCCCCCATTTGTAGTGCCCGGATCCGGCTGGATGCATCTGTTTTTTCGGCAGTTAAAATAATAACAGGTATGCGTTGCAGGGCAGGATCCCCTTTGATCAGCCGGCAGGTCTCAAACCCATCCACTTCAGGCATGAAAAGATCAAGCAGGATCAAGTCAGGTTGTTCCGACCTGGCCTTATCAATGCCCGTCAACCCTGAGTTGGCGGAGCTATAGACAATATCAGGAAAAGAGGAGGTGAGTATAGCATGGAGTACAACCAGATTGTCGCTGTTATTATCGATTGCAAGGATTTTGACCATAACTATTACTATTGACAAATTGAAAGCGTCACACAGCCAACGCAACACACCGTGACAGGGTGACAAAGTTACACGAAAAATACCGTTTTTGTGTCCATTTATCGATTGTTTCCTCAAATCTCATGGACAGTGTATTTTTCCGGTTCATTTGCTTTAACCAGTAATTCATTGATCTCCTTTTTCAGTTCGATCATCTTTATCTCCCGGCCGATCATGAGGCTGTTAAACCTTTCAAGCTCCAAAGCTTTATTTCGGAATGCCTCTTCAGCAAGCTTGCGATCGGTGATATCCCTTGTTACCCCGTGAATTCCCAGCCATTCACCACTGGCACCAAAATAGGGTGTCATCAGCAATTCACCCCATTTGGTCCCGCCAGTCTTACAAATATATTCCATTCGTTGTGTGTTGCTGTAACCATGTAATTTTTCCGGATGCGCTGTCAGTTTGGGCAGCTCATTGCCAAAGAGTTGCTTTGCAACAGCCACTGACCCGGGGGTAAACCGGTTGGTGATGGTTTGCTGCATATATTCGTCGACCGTGAATCCGGTGAAATGTTCGATAGATGGAGAGACAAAGGTGCTTTTTCCTGTCAGATCCATCAGCCAAACCACATCTGTCATTTTATCGCTGATAAGCTTGTGCAGTTCACGGCTTTCTCTCAGTTCCTCCTCAGACTTCAAGCGGTTTGTTATGTCATGAAAAATCGATTGGTATGTTCCGTCGGGCATCATTTTAGTATGCATTTCCACCGGTATCAATGTCCCGTCGGGCCGTTGAATGTTGCGATGGCTTACCACTACCTCACCCTGCTCGAGCAGATCAAACCTCAGTGGAAAATTGTTTAAATGATCATTGCCAAAAAGTTGGGAGATATGAAGGCCTATTAAACCTTCGGCTCCTCTGCCAGTCAGGTTCTGCATGTAAGAATTCGCACCGATGATCTTGCCATCTTTGGTCCCCATGAGAAACCCATCCACGGCAAATTCTATCAAATCCCTGTATTTCAATTCACTGGCATGCAGTGATTGCAGCGTTTGCATCGTTTCCAGCTGGCTGCTCTTCCTTTCGGCAATCTCCTTTTCAAGTTTATGATAATACTTACGCTGAAGCAAAATTTTAATCACACCAAAAATAATCAAACTGATCCCTATAAACAACAGCAAATGAAACCACCATTCCCGGTATAAAGGTGTGCGAATGGTGATCATACCCGATTTTGCAACTTCCGACCAGGCACCCGAGCCATTCCTTGCCTGTACACTGAACTGATATTTACCTGGTTCCAAGCCGGCATATTTAACTTTACCAAGATTCGATTGATTCACCAATTGCCAATCGCTGTCGAATCCGTCAAGTTTATAACGATAGGTAATTAAATCTTCGTTCACGAAGGAGATGCCTCTGAAATGGAAAAACAGGGTATTGTCGTTAAACCCAATGGAGCAATTATCAACAAATGAATGGAATACACTTTTATTATCTTCAATGCTTACAAGCCGTACCAAAGGGATGGTGGGTTTGGTTTCAATATATCCATTTAAAATACAGGAGAGTCCCTTGTCTGTCCCTATCCAGATGTTTCCCTGAGAATCAACCATTCCCGCTGAGCGGTTCGTCTCACTCCCCGCAAGCCCATTTTGCAAACTAAAGGTTTCAAGACTATTTTTACCATCCCATTTATACAGACCATTGTTTGATCCGACCCATAAATTATGTTTCCCGTCCTCGAATATAAAATAAACCGGGCTTTCAATCCTGATCCCATTCTGATTAAACTTTCTGATCCTGCCATTGTCAAGGACACAGAGCCCGTTGGTTGTTCCCACATACTCAGTACCTGAATTGCTGCGGTAATAAAAGTAGGTGCTTTTTGATTTTATGGCATCTTCCATCGGGACTATTTTCACATTATCCCCGGATAGGATAAAAAAACCGTACAGTCCACTGCCAATTATCTCTCCGTTTGTATTCGAAAATAATTTCCGGAACGGGCTTCTGATGTTATGATTGTGTTCATAAGGAACCAATTTTTCGTTTTTCAGATAAAAAAGTTCCTGATTGGAGCCAACCCATATTTTACCCTTGGCATCCTGAAGAACCGTAACAGCGTGGAACGTTGAATCCAAATTGTACCATTTAAACTTGCCATCTTTCGTCATCTTACCAACTCCCATCCTGCCGGCGGCGATCCACATATTCCCCTGATCATCCTGCATCAAATCCATCACCCTCGCCTGAATATTTTCTGAAGAAGGGAACCCGACTTTTTGAATTATACCATGATCAAAAATCGTTAATCCTTTATTATGACCGAATACCATTCTTCCATCAGCCAATTCAAGGATAGCTGTTACTTCATTGTCATGTAACCCATTGGATTCAAAATAATTCCGTAAAAAAAGATTACTTATTTTATCGACTCCGCGTGTATCTGAAAACCACACATTTTCTTCTCTGTCGATAAATACAGATGAGGCACCATCGGAAGAAAACCCATTGCTGACCATCAAAGGGGCACTTTGACCACTTCCCTGGTTGACAAAATATTTTGCCAGGTTGTTACCGAAGAAAATATTCCCCCGATGATCCATGTTTAAAAATGCGCGACCTAAACTATTGGGGTCGAGCAGAAAAAAATCATCTGAAAAATGATTTATCTTCCCGTTTTGTAAAAAGGTCAACTGGTGCGCATTGATCATCCATAATTTTTCATCAGGCTTACCCGGATTTTCAAATTTGAAGGCGAGGATCGGTGCGTCTTGAGATTTCAGGAATTCTTTAACAATCCAGCCGGTCTTTTCCTGATAAACCATGTATATACCCATCCTGGTCAGCACATAAAATTTTCCATGTTCGGCAATAACAGAAAAAGTTGCCTTCAGTTTGGGATTTGTTGAAACATCCAGGTGATGCCATTGTCCGTTTTGATAGATTTCCAAACCCTCACCACTTCCGACACAAAGTACGGTTTGCCCCTCACGGACAAGTAAATCAAATGAAGAAACCTCCAACCCTCCATTGTCTGATGCGGGGGCAATTTTTTTCCAGATTCCATACTCGAAGTATGCGATCGTGTCGGCCATTCCACAAGGAACTGCCCATATTTTTCCGAGGGCATCCATTTTTACTCTGGTATAATGCTGGAGAGGAAGCCCCTGCTCATCGCTGTAATTTGTAAAGCTAAATCCATCAAACGATGAAATCCCGCTGTAGGTAGCAAACCACATCGTGCCATTGGTGTCCTGGCAAACATCGCTCACCGATCGGGTTGGCAATCCGTTTTCAATAGTGTACGTCTTCACGAAGTATTGCTGGGCAAAGGTGCCGTGAGTCATCATAAAACAGATGAACAAGGCAAAATAGAATCCAGGGCTATTCATATATCATATATTTTACTTCACGTCCCGACTGAACAAGTAAATCGTTGATCTCTTTCTTCAGTTCAATCATTTTAAGCTCCCGTCCAACCATCAGTCCATTAAACCGCTTAAGTTCAGTGGCTGTATTCTCCAGTGCTTCCTCAGCACGTTTCCGTTCAGTAATATCGATGGCTATTCCACCAAGTAAAGAATCCCTGCCTTCGCGGGGTATTATAAATTTCTGTATTTCATAAATATGCACTTCACCGTGCATATCCTTTACAATTTCTTCTGTTTTCAAAAATCCTGACTCCATGGCAAGGCGGTCATCAGCCATCAGCCTGGCACCGAATTCGCCCGGAAAAAACTCTGATGGTTTCAAACCAATCCATGCCGAGGCACCGAGTGTATCATCGATTTTTTTGTTGACATAAATTGTTTTATAGTCAATATCCTTGATAAATGCGAAAGCAGGCAGATGATTCATGAAGAGTGAAAATTTATTCTCACTTTCCTGAAGGGCCGTTTCAGCAGCTTTCCGGCCTGAACTGTCGAACTGATCCTTCAGAATTTTTCCGATCAGGACCGTTGCCAATGGATAAATCCCAAGAATACTGAATGCCAATGTTTTAAATGTAATAACCCGCATGGGTGAAGGGATCGCAAATATGAGAATGAACATGACCACGTGAACGATCAATCCGATCCCATACAGAAAAATTGTATTGAATCCGGTCCGGGCTATTTTTTTATGACGATGAAAAAGTACACCGATCAAGGTTGAAGCAATGATTACGGAGGAACCCATGTAAACGCCTCCCCCGCCAATATAAATCCGATAGGTCAACGCTATGGCAGCCGAAATAATGCCGGCCACCGGACCAAAAAAAAGAGCGCACAAACTGAGTACAACACTCCTGCCATCAAAAATAATCCCTGGGGCCAGTACAAAGGGATCTAACATCCCAACAAGGGCAACGAGTCCAAACAGCAGCCCCTGCAATACCACTCCAACTTTTGTGTCACGCTTATAACGGTTATCGATGAATCCCGACAGAACACTTACCGAAACCAGAATGGCCAGATTGAAAAGTAATTGGACGATGATCATATTATGTTTTATTTACTATGGATTACGTATCTGTCTTCCTCTCCGAGTTTGTTTGCCAATATATTAATCTCATTCTTCAGATCAATCATTTTCAATTCCCTGCCGATCATCATCTGATTGAACCATTCAAGTTCAGCGATTTTCTTTTTAAGTGCTCCTTCGATTTTCTTCCGGTCGGTAATATCCCGTGTAATGGCAGTGACCTCACCGGTTCCACTGGGCACCATGCGAGCTTCAAAATCCCGAAGTCCCCTGTCAGGAATCATCAGCTGGTATTCAAATATTTCCATTTTCTGATGATCGAGGGTCGATTGGATTTTGGTCTCAATAAACCTGGCAAAATCCGGAGGTGTCAGTTCCCTGTTATTTTTTCCGATGATGGATGCAGACTGGTTATGAAGGTCTTCTTTTGCCGCTTTATAGTCAAGATAAGTTCCGTCTCGGTCGAGGCGAAAAATCAGGTCGGGAATGGCATCCAGCAATGCCCGGGCATACTGCTCACTTTTAAGGAGTGCCTCTTCCAATCTCTTGCTGATAATAAATTCCCAGGCAAGATTGGTAAGTTGTACGGCAATTTCCATATCATTCTGATCATAGTCTGCCGGTTTATTGCCCACGCCCATCAATGCAACGGTTTTATCACCCCTTATGACGGGAACTGTCAGCTCCCTGATCAGGCTGGCACGTAATTGCGGCAACCCTTCCCTGTGGTGTTTCAATGTATTGTCTGACCATATTTGCAGGGATATTGTCGCTCCATCATCCTCAAAAACCTGAAAAAATCCGGTCATGCTGCCTGTTAATTCTTCAATTTTTCCGAGGGTAAAGACGATCAGCTCGTTCATAGAATGGTTCAGTGCAAACTCACCGATGGCAAGGTTTTCCATCATCAACCGTTCCTTATTCTTTCTGGCCGTTATATCGGTATATACCACAAGCATGGAGCGAACGCCCTTATAATTGATGGGAATGGCAACTGCATCAACATTTATGCTGGTCCCGCTTACCTGGACAAGTACCTCCTCATATACAGGTGTCCGTGTATTATCCTGTAAGGACGATTTAACCATCTGGATGACAGTTTGACGGGAATCCGGGTGTATATAGTCAAGAATAGACTTGCCTATCAGATCATCGGGTTTTAAGACACCAATTATTCTGGCAGCAGATGAATTGGCAAAAACAATTTGCCCGTCGCTATGAACCAGTATCCCGTCAGGGATCAGATCAACCATATTTCTGTAAAGCTCTTCACTGTCACTGAGTGTGGCATGTGAGTGTTCATGGTTGTGCATCATCTCAATGTTACTGGTTTTCCTTGCCGGATCGCCAGCCATCTCTTTTTCTCCTGGTGAAATCATATCATTCGGTTTTTCATCATGCAAAAGTTAAAAGTGATCAGCAAAGGGTGGCAGGATTCCAGCCTGAAAGAGGAAAAACCATTTACAATGGCAGTTCCATCTGACCGGCCATACCGGTTTCCCCGGACTCCTTTCCCGAATCGGCAGAACCCTGGGCTTTCTTTTTTCGGGCAGTTTTTTTGGAGCCTGATATACTGGTGGTTGGTTCCTGTTGTATTCCAGGCTCATCTTCTGCCATCAGGCCGATGGGTAAGAGGCTTTGCTGTACAAGAGGAAATTCAGGTGCTGGTATTTCTTCACCATCGTTTTCCTGATCCGGTGGAAGTTCACTGGCAACCGTCTCCTTAGTTTCCTCAACGATTGAATCGACCCGAAAAGGAAACGGGGCCGGATTTTCGTCAGGATGATCATCTTCAGTAACTTGAACATCTTCAACGGGTAGCGGTTCGAGCCACAATACCTTCTTCACTGCGTGTACCGATAACCGTTTGCCTTTTGCCTTATACCCCTTTACACCAATGAATTCATGTACGATAATCTCTTCCTGTTCGACACCTTTCGTTTTCTGTTTCATGTCGAAAAACATTTCCAGGCGCGGGCAGGGATCGCCAGAAAACAGAACGAGTTTATCGGGACTCTCCACAAATTCAACTTTTTTATCAGAGAGCTCCGCCCTGAACCGCTTGAGATAGAATTGTTTCGTTTCATGCTCCTGATAAACAACTGAATAGATCTTCTCAGGATTGTATTTTTCAAGCAGGATCATATCCTCATCAAAGTGCGAAGAAAGGTCGAATGAGGTGAGGCGGTATTGCCCCGATTTCATCAGGATGATGATGCGGTCGGTTCCGGAAAATGCACCAAGCAGCACACCCCGCTCATCGGTATTGAGACGCTGTACGGTTTCATCATACCAGATGTTCAATGAACCCAGTGTCGAGATTCCCTCCTGACGCTGCTCAATTTTCCGGACAGCAAATTTGGTGAGGGTGTTGCCCATCGAATTTCGTCCCTTGATGGTGACTTCGGCAAAGTTGAAATCAAAAAAGGTTTTCTTTAAGCGCGGCTTGGGTTTCAGTTCCACGCGGATGCCCTCGGCCTCCCCGTTCGGATTGGCTGTAAAATAGAGCACCTTCGAACCAGGCGTGCCCTTTGTTGCCGCGTACTCCTTGTCGCGGGTTACTCCCAAAACGCTGAAACGCTTTACCATGATCTTGCCGTTTTTACCATCACGGTAAATCAGGTTGTAAACAGTCCGGCTGTCATTTTTATTAAACACCGCGATGTGAATGACATTTTTCCCGACAAATATCTTGCTGGCAACCTTTACGATGATAAAGGTACCATCATCGCGAAAAACAATGATATCATCGATGTCGGAGCAATCGCAAACAAATTCATCTTTTTTGAGACTGGTGCCTGCAAAACCCTCTTCACGGTTTACATAAAGTTTTTCATTGGCTGCTGCAACCTTGGCAGCCTCGATGTTATCGAAACTGCGGATCTCTGTATGGCGGTCGCGGTTTTTGCCATATTTTTTACGAATCTGCCTGAAATACTCAATGGCATAATCAATCAGATGGGCAAGATGATTGTCAACGTCCTCCATTTCCAGCTTCACCCCTGCCATGGCTTCATCGGCCTTCGCAGCGTTGTAACGTGAAATCCTTTCAATGGGAATCTTCCGCAGTCTGTGCACATCCTCCTCCGAAACAGGCCGGATGATCTGGTGTGCAAATGGTTTTAACCCGCTGAAAATTGCACGGTCAATTTCATCGGTTGTTTTACACTTTTTGATGCCCTCGTAAACCTCATTTTCTATGAATATTTTTTCCAGGGAAATAAAATGCAGCTGATCAAGAAGTTCCTGCTTACGGATATCCAGTTCCAGCTTCAGCAAATCAACAGTACGCTGTGTATTCACCCTGAGGATTTCTGAAACACCCATGAAGCGTGGTTTGCCCTTCTCAATCACGCAGGCATTCGGGGAGATGGAAACCTCACATTCGGTGAAAGCATACAATGCATCCATGGTGGTATCCGGTGAAACCCCTGCCGCGAGATGAATCAGGATTTCGACATCTGCAGCGGTATTGTCATCGATTTTTCGAATCTTGATTTTGCCTTTTTCATTGGCGGTAAGGATGGATTCGATGATGGAACCGGTGGTGGTGCCATAGGGAATTTCGCGAATGACTAATGTTTTCTTATCTTCCAGGATGATTTTTGCCCTTAACCTGATCTTTCCTCCCCTCAACCCATCGTTGTACCGCGACACATCCACCATTCCTCCGGTGAGGAAATCGGGAAAGAGTTCGAATTCCTTGTCCTGAAGAATTTTAATGGAGGCATCAAGCAGTTCATTGAAATTGTGTGGAAGAATTTTTGAAGCCAGCCCTACGGCAATCCCCTCAACTCCCTGGGCAAGCAGCAATGGAAACTTCGCCGGCAATGAAACGGGTTCCTTGTTCCGGCCATCGTAGGATGCCTGCCAGGTGGTGGTTTTTGCATTAAACAGCACCTCATGGGCAAATTTCGACGGGCGTGCTTCAATATACCTTGGGGCTGCAGCGCTGTCGCCGGTAAGAATGTTTCCCCAGTTTCCCTGGCAATCGATCAGCAGATCCTTCTGACCCAGTTGCACCAGGGCATCACCAATGGAAGCATCCCCGTGGGGATGATATTTCATGGTATGGCCGATGATGTTGGCGACCTTGTTGTACCGGCCATCGTCCAACTCTTTCATGGCATGGAGGATACGACGCTGAACCGGTTTCAGTCCATCGGTAATCTCAGGAACAGCACGTTCCAGGATGACATAGGAGGCGTAATCGAGGAACCAGCTCTGGTACATCTCCGAAAGATGGACCGTCTCCTTTAAATTTCCCGATTCAAGTTCAGGGTTGTCGCCGTTGGTGGTTTCGTCCGTGGACATTTATAAAACAATTAACAATTAAAACAATGCAAGCAATGAAAACAATGAAGGCAATGAAGGTCAATCGGGCTTTTTCTCTTCAGCAATTCTAATTAAAATTGGTTTGTCAATTTCCCTTTCTCCGCCAGGCCCTTTAATTTTGATGTTCGTAATGCTTATTAATCCTCCTGTTTCCATGGTATTTATGTGCTTGATTACTTCATCCGAAAATTTACTGCCGGTTACTCTTACTACATACCAATCTCCTTTAACCGGACAACCAACAGTATAGGAAACAATGGTATAATTGATGTCGATGGGCAAGTCAAAGGAGATGTTAACTTCCGGATTTGATAGTAACATCTCTTTGGTAAGATAATAAGTTTCATTTTCCTTTTTTCCCACATATATTGTCGGCACAGGGATCTGTTTAACCCTGAAAACGTAACTGCCGGCTTTGGTAATTTCTCCCGGGTTCAACTCGGCAGTCACTTCAATCGTTGCTGCAGTACCCCTTCCGGGTTTGACAATATATTTGCCATTACTGCCGGTGATGGTCCCATCGGTGATGGCAACCTTTATTTTATCACTTGGTATTCCGGGAACTGCAATGGAAACAGGATTGTCAATTCCCGCATAAAGAACATTCATTTTGTCGGCTGCAACCACGGCCATACTTTCAGTTTGAGTAAAACCGTGAAGATTGAAAAAGGTGCATAAAAGCACCACGATCATTTTTGAAAATGTTTTCATAATTTCAAGATTTAATTGTTTAGATAAAATATGGTTTGAAACGTATACAAAATTAAACAATAAACAACAACTTGGTGCTCCATTGGCAATCTTTCAATGATAATCCTGTTGCCGTTCTGAAAGGTGTTGTCAGGAAAGTTTATATTTGCAAAACCAATATTCTGATACCCCCTATCGAAAATGAAAAAACTATTCTATATCCTGACAGCATTGTTATTAACCTTCGCCGGCTTCGGTCAAACCGCGCAGAGATATACCGATAGCGGACAAGCAAAGGCTGACAGAAATGACCTCAAAGGTGCAATTGATGACTACACCAGAGCTTTGGCGATTGATTCCACCTATATTGAGGCAGTAAACAAAAGAGGGAATGCGAAGAGTGCGCTTAAAGATTATGAAGGAGCCTTGGCAGACTATAACCGTGCAATTGCCCTTGATCCTGGTTTTGCCAAACCATATTATAACAGAGGCATTTTAAGGGTCGAACTTAAAGATTACCATGGAGCAATTGCTGACTATGGCAAGGCAATTGAATTACTACAAAATAGTCCAAGAATTATTGAAGTTTATTCAAACAGAAGTCTGGCAAAATGCGATTTAAAGGATTTTAAAGGAGCACTCGATGACCTGAATAAAGCCTTGAAAATAAATCCGAAGTTTGCCAATGGATATTACAACAGAGGCATGATCAAAAATGAACTTAAGGATTACAATGGAGCAATTGAAGACTATAATAAAGCCAGCGCAACCTTAGGGGTTTCGGGCAATGATCCAATGCCTGCAGATATAACGATCAACAGAGGCATTGCAAAAATGGGCCTTTTAGAATTCAGAGGTGCAGTGGCCGAATTCACCAAGGTGATAAAAATTGATCCGGCATATCCAGGTGCTTATTTTAACAGAGGCCTTGCAAAGGGCTATCTCAACGATTTTAAAGGAGCAATTTCAGATTTGGATGAGGCCATAAAGATCAACGCCCAGGACAGTGATGCCTACTATTACCGGGGATTGGCATGGTTTAATTCAGGAGAAACCGCATTGGGATGTCATGATTTCAACAAATCAGCTGATTTAGGGAATACCGAAGCGGTGAAGGAAATAGCAAAGTACTGCCAGTAATGTTCAAGATTATCGCCAGGGCCGTGACTTCTCACATTTAGTGCGGTACAACGCGAAATACCAGGTACGAAGGACGAAGGACGAAGGACGAAGGACTAAGTTTGGGATTAGCAAGCCGTTGTTCTTCCTTCGAAATTTGTACTTCCCACTTTCGTTTGTACTTTGCAGGTTGTATTTCGTACTTAAAATGGGCGTTAGTACGGTAAAAGTCAGATTGTTGAGATAACAAATTACCAGGTGTAATACTGGGTCAGTCCATCACACACCGGAGTGATGACGCATTCGATTTTGAAGCATATCCGGTGGTCAAACCAGGCGTGTTGTATTCCAGGAACCGGCATAGCGCCCCATCCTCATAATAGTCCAGGGAAGTCCATAGTTTCGCAAAGGTATTTAACCCGCTGAATGATCCAAAATCTTCATGACCGGCAGGAAGTGCAGTAAACCCTGTGAGGTTGCTGGCACAACTGTTCGGACTTGCCCAATGACTTGTACCGGCCTCCCTGACTTTACATCCTGCCACCGTGGATGCATGGCAGAGTGCTGTTGGTTCCACGAAGGTTTCCAACTGACACCATTCATCATCCGAAGGCACATGCCAGCCGGTTGGGCAAATCCCCTGACGCTCACTCGGATTGGAATTACTCGATGTTGTGTAATCCATCATTTCATTCCACCGGTATAAGCCGCCATAAACATTGCAATTGGCTTCATCGTTTAAATAGCAGTACTTTTCAACGATACCATTGTTTGTTTGATCTGTTGTCCCGGCAATTTTGACCCCTGCATTCAGGTTCGCGGCCATCCAGCATTGTGCTCCTATCAATACTGTGTTGTAGATTTTACCATCACGACTGTCCATCATTGGCTGTCCACATGAAGATGAGCTGGTAGTTGCCTGGTTGAGGGTAACCGGCGCAGAGTTTCCACAAGCATTATATGCCCAGACATATCGTGTATAGGCAGTATTGGGAGCAAGGCCGGTTTCGGTTTTCGTTGTGGCCAGGCCCATGTCAATCGCAGAAGAATAGTCCTTCAGGGTATTCCATTTATAGCCGGATGCTCCGGTAACTGAATTCCAATTCCAGACAATCAGATTTACAAGTGCAACATGGTTGCCTGATGAAGGCGTTAAAGGTTCCAGGCATGCACCGAGAAGATACCATGCACCTGCCATGAATACCGAAACCGACCCTGTCCCTGCCGGCCCACAGTCGGTGCAAAATACAATAAGTCCATCGGCGGGAGTCACAATGGCATTCCGTTCTTCGCTGGTCATGCGAGGGGGTAAAAGTCCCTTGCTTACAGATTTCACATCGAGGATCGCTGAATGGTGCGGGCCGGTGCCATCGGTATTGATGGCGACCTGGCAATGAGCATCGACTGTCATCAGCAGGAACGTGAGGAGAAAAAATATTTTGCCGGTCATTTTATTTCAATTATTTGCCAAATTTAAAAATTATGCAAACCAATTCCAGGCAAATCTGAATTTTACTTTTCACCGGAGATACTTTTTTTCATTCTCCTGTCAACTTCAAATTGAAAAACGGCTATCTTTGCGCCCGGAATGTCGATGGGCATTTACACTGGTTCCGTAGCTCAGTTGGATAGAGCAACAGCCTTCTAAGCTGTGGGTCGCGCGTTCGAGTCGCGCCGGGATCACCAGTAAAATCAAAGGTTTCAGAGTTTCTGAAACCTTTTTTTATTCAACACGCCCCCGGATTTGCCCCTAACCGGTCCGGGATCAATGTTAAAAGCTGTAAGCCAACTATGAATACAATTGAAGGTTTTTTTGACGTGATTCCAAAGATAAAGTCGCTCTCTTTTGACATAAAAGGAAAGATAAAGGTGACTTTTAAGGATGGAAGAATCATTATTGCACCCTTGTCGGCATTTCCGAGCATAAAAAAACTTACCATGCCCCAGCGCGAAAAATGGTATCTGTTTGGCAATGGCTTTTCCTTTGACGATTGTAACGAAGTGTTTCATGTCGAGCAACTGCTCGGTAATTCTGAGAATTACCGGCATGAGAGGAATGGAACTTCATCGTAATGGCTTATTTGTGAATGATAATTTTATAATAGAAAGAATCCCCGTTTCCCCCCTCAGTCACCAGGGTGTATACACCTGCCGGGTTATTCCGAAGGTCAATTTGTTCGTATGGATTTATTTTATCCGATTTCTTATTCCACACAGTCTGACCGAGAAAATTGAGAATTTTTATTTCTTTCATTGAATCATGAGCGGTTTTTTCAATCTCTAGTGTTATAAAACCGGTTGACGGATTTGGGTATACTTTGATCTTTTTCGAGTATAATTCTGAAACGCCTATGATGTTTTCAAAATTTGCAACCAGTGAGCGATTGGAGGAAACGACAAAATTGTAATTAAGGTTGGATGAAACAACCATACTGTTTTCAGTCCAATTAATAAATTTCCATCCTGTGTTTTGAGTTGTGGTTACCGTGATAGAGGAGCCAGAAGGATAGTTCCCTCCGCCATTCGTATTTCCACCTGCACCCGGATTGGAAGAGGTTGTAATGACATATATTGACTGTGAAAAATTTGCAACCAGGTTTCTGCTGGCAGTCACAGTAAATGTATAGTTTAAATTTGTTGAGACCACATTCCCATTTTCCGTCCAATTAAGAAAACTCCATCCTGTATTTGCATTTGCCGATACCGTGATCGCGGTGCCGTTTGGATAACTTCCACCACCATAAGTGGTTCCTCCTGTTATTGGGTTTGCAGACGTATTAATAACAGACTGTGTCTGTGAAAAATTTGCAACCAAGTTTCTGTTTGTGCTTACGGTAAATGAGTAACTTGAGTTGGTTGATACTACATTTCCGTTCTCAGTCCAGTTAAGAAAATTCCATCCTGTATTTGAATTTGCCGATACCGTGATTGAGGTGCCATTTGGATAAGTTCCCCCGCCAAACGTAGTCCCACCAGAGGTTGGATTTGATGAGGTAGTGATAACAAACTGTGACAATGAAAAATTGGCAACAAGGTTTCGATTGGCCGTAACAGTAAAGGTGTAACTTGAATTCGTTGAAACTACAATGCCATTTTCAGTCCAATTTGTAAAAGCATAACCAGTATTTGAATTTGCAATGACAGTGGTTTGCTGCCCAGAGGTAAAACTTCCTCCACCCGACGTTGTGCCACCACTTACCGGGTTTGAACTAGTTGTAATTTGGTAGGTGGAAAGGTAGAGATTCGATTCCCATAAACCTCTCCCATAGGTTGCAGCACGTATTTTTCCGGTAGAATAATGAATTTCAAGTTCGGTAACAACCACATTTGGAAGACCGGTGTTATAATAAATCCAGTCGGACATGGTCGCATTTTTATAATACACCCCCACATCAGTGCCTATATAAAGGCCTTCATTGCTGTTGTTTTCATAAACAATACAGTTTACCGGCAAATTTGGCAAGGTTCCGGATATGTTTGTCCAACTACCTCCACCGTTTGTTGACTTATAGACCTTATTCCCTCCACTATATTTTGATAATGAGACATAAACAGTATTGGCATCTGTTGGGGAAACGGCAATATATGTAATACTGGCATAGAGGGTTGGCAAATTTGATGTGATTATTGACCAGGTGGAACCAGCATTTGTAGATTTATAAATCTCAGAGAATTTTGCTGTATATACAAATTGTGAATTATTTGGTGCAATTGTAAGGGACCTTAACGGATACCCTGGACCTCCGGTCAAATTAGTTGACATTTTAACCCAGCTGTTCCCCTGGTTCATTGACTTATAAACATCAGAATATCCGGCATATATTATTGTTGGCGTGTTGGGGTCAAGCATATAAGGTGTTACCCAGGCACCGATTTGTTGACCACCTGGTAAATTATTGGAAATAATAGTTGAATTGCTCCAAGATCCAGTAAGTGTCCTGTAAATCTCCCCATTAACATAACTTGCATATTCATAATTATAATTTGTTGGATCTATTGCACACTCCATTCCATCGCCACCTGTTGCTTCATACCAATTGCCAGAAAATAATTCCCTTGTTCCATTATCCTGCATTCCGCATATAACATATCCTGGATTAGTTACTGAGGAACCTATACGATATATCTGACTAATCTGCAATCCATTGCTGATGTCATTCCAGGTAGTGCCTCCATTGCTTGTATAGTATAAGCCACCGTCGTTACACTCGAAGAAATAATTCGGATTTAGCGGATGAAAAGCAAAAAAATGCTTATCAGCATGAACAACAGGTACAGAAAAGTTGTTCTCGGTCCAATAATTTATCAAATACCAATTTGTTCCTCCATTGATACTTTTATAGGTGTTAACTCCACCAAGCCATATTTCATTTAAATTATTAGGGTTTATTTGATAAGCGAGATCATAACTACCTTGTCCAGTACACGAATTATCAGGTGGGAAATATGCATTAAGCATGTTGTAGCTGCAATTTGAAGCTGAATAGTACTGTGAAAAGGATGCACCACTATCATTTGAGCGCCATAATCCTTTTAAGCCGCCATCGGTATTAACACAAAGTGCTTCCACTAAAGATGGAGAATTTGCTGTTACTGCAAGATTAATTCTTATTACTCCGCTGAGACTTATTACCGAAATCCAATTTATACCTCCATCTGTTGATCTGAATATTTGTGCGCCACCACTTACTAAATCGTAGAATGCAGCATAAACATAATTTGGGTTACCAGGCTTAAATTCAATATCCATAAAATAACCTGGCTTTTGGTTTGTCCATGAAACACCTGCATTGTTGGTTCGGTAAATTCCATCGGTTGTTGCCGCCAACAAAATATTCGGATTGGAAGGATGGATGATTAACCTGCGGATCAGTTTAGCATTTGTAACATCCCAATTCATCCCGGTTGTTGCCCATGTATTGCCTCCATCTGTCGATTTCAAAATACCTATGCTTTTGGTATCGCCATTTGGAGAGTTAGTACAATACGATAATGAACCACCATCACCATCACCAGTTGCTATGTACAGGGTATTGGGATTAGAGTAGTCAACTGCAATATCTGTGACACCAAGAACAGGTAGGTTATCTGAGTTTGTCGTCCAGGTTTGTCCAAAATTGGTCGTCTTCCATATTCCGCCAGAAGGTGTCCCGATCCAAAACGTATTAATATTTGTCGGATGAAAAGCGATACAGTTCACCCGCCCTAATCCATGATATCCACCAGGGGTAATATTAGGGCCTAATGATGTCCAATTTGCCGAAGAGAAACTATTGTCATTAAGTTGCTCCCGGTGGGATTTTGAATAAGATTCCCATTCTTTAATGACACAATCGTTTTTCGGAAAATTCCCAGCTTTATCAACCCGTTGCTCCCAGTACCATTCCCACCGTCTGAATTGCTTGTACCCAACACCTTTTTGCGGTGTTTTATCTTTCCAGTAGTCATTAAACGCTTTTTGAATTTCGTAAAAGTTTTTAGGGTTTGCTTTTGATACCGATTCTAACCACTCTTGACCATTGCCCACATTGGTCTTAAAAAGAAAAACCACCAAAAGGAGAACGAATGCAGCTTTTTTGGCTAATGATACTTCCGAATGCAATCCTTTATGATTTGTGAAGGATTTCAAAATAGTCCTAACTGAATTTAGATTGTTCATGAGGTTGGTGTTTTAAAGGGTAAAATCGACTTACAACGAATTGAGAGTATGGTAGTTTTAAAAATTCTGGATCAATGTTTTATGAACACATAAAAAAGGG
>CAIQUS010000034.1 GCA_903875045.1 uncultured Bacteroidales bacterium | reverse complement strand
GGTCAGATCATGGTTTACCCGAACCCTGCAAATGAACTCGTGAACATCAGGAGCGATTACACCATCCCAGGTTTGGATGTCATGAACTTTGTAGGACAATCGGTTTACACCAGCAGCAATGTTGATGCAAAAACCGCGAAACTCAATGTTACGACCTTCAAGGCTGGCGTATACTTCGTGAAGGTTTCGACCACCGAAGGAATCCGCACGGTGAAAATCACAGTGACACACTAATTCATGCAGACGCACCATGGTGCGTCTCTACAATTCCGAAAAAGGGCTGGCCGTTGGTCAGCCCTTTTTCGTTAAAAAACATTCACACGTGTTTTGGTCATGTTAAATCTTTAAATTTGATACTTGATTCACAGATAAATCATTTTCATTTCTTTATCTCATTGAATACGAAAATGCAGATGAACGTGTCAGCGAACCCAATAAATAACCCTTAAATACTGTGCAAATGAAAGCAAGATTCAAAATGTTATTTTTATCCGCAGCCATTTCGGCCTTAATGTTTGCAGGATGTCAAAAAGATGGACCGGCAGGACCTCCGGGAGTCGACGGACAAGATGCCACAGTTTATTACTCCAACTGGTTTTATCCATCTGCCTGGGCGGGAGTTTCGGGCGACTGGTATTTTGCAGCCAGTGCCCCCGATCTGACCCAGGATATTGTAGAAAACGGCGTAGTGCTAGCATATTGCTGGCTTGCCGGGGATGTTTACGAAGGTTCTTCTGTACGCCCTTTGCCGGCTTACGCTGTAGGTGCCAACTGGAGCTTTCTGATACACCAGTACGGAAGCATCGAATTCACCTCCGACATGTTTGCTCCGCCACTCACCACCGGCAATAAGTTCCGGTTTATCGCCATTCCCGGTAACATCCCGGCATTAAAATCAGGAACCCCCGGATACAGGAGCGCCCGGGAGTTGAGGAGCATGTCGTACAAAGAGATTTGCAGGCTGTACAATATTCCCGAATAGATTCCATAAACGGTGAAAAAGCTCTTGTCGGCATTGGTTTTCCTGGTCCTCTCCATGCAGATATCAGGTCAATCAAGTTTTACCTGGTATTTTGGAAATTTTGCCGGCATAAAGTTCAATACCAACGGAACGACCGTCCCAATGACCGGTTCCGGTATGAACACCACGGAAGGATCTACAGTGACATCTGATACGGCCGGTGTGATCATGTTTTATTCCGACGGAGTAAATGTATGGAACAACAGCTCCTCCACACCGGTCTATACGAGCCTGCTCGGAAGCCAGTCATCTACCCAGGCTGCGCTCGCAATGGCCATACCGGGCACCAACTGCCAGCGGTACCTGATCTTCACGACGAAGGGAGTGGAACCAGGCGGGAATCACGATCTTGGAGTGGCCCTGGTCAATGTAACAGGCACTTCACCTAATTACATTATCAGTGTGAGCGCTCCGGCTCTTTCGGTCCTGCAGCCGGCAGGAAGCGTGGTTTTTGCGGAAAAACTGGCTGCTACATCTGATACAGCCGGGGGATACTGGGTGGTTGCCCATGACTATATTTCGGGTTCAGGCACCGCAAACACCTTTTATAAATATCATATTACGGCAGCCGGGTTCAGTACTGTGACTACAACAGCCCAGGCTCAGGCCGCGCTTAGCCTGGTTCAGCAAACCCAGTCGATAGGTTCCAGCCATCAGGACCTGAGTACGCCTAACTACAACGGACAGGGGCAGATGAAATTCTCCAAGGCCGGACAAAAGCTGGCGCTTGTTCTGGCGGGCTCAAAAATCATTGACCTTTTCAATTTTGACCTGTCGACAGGTAACCTTACCGCCATTGCCTCTACTACTGTAAATCCTTCAAACGGGAATCTTTATGGATGCGAGCTTTCCCCTCTTGGCAACAGGCTTTATGCCTCAGAAGGATTTGCGCAATCGGGAACCACCGTCAGGAAAATATACCAATACGATATCAGCGGGGGAACTTTGTCAAATCCATACACGGTGGCTTCGGGCAGCAATGTGGGCACAAACCGTTATAAATACAATGCCCTCCAACTTGGGCCGAACGATAAGATCTATTGCTCGGAAGAGATGGGTATCTCTTTTCTGTCGGTGATTCAATATCCCAACATTTCCGGCAGCGGCTGTGGCTGGAGTTCAATGACGGAACCGATAGCCAACACGAATGCACTTGGATTGACTACGGTCATGTCTAATTCAGGATGTATCTGTCTTCCTGCCCCCGGCGCAGTTACAGGCCCTTCCGCTGTTTGCAGGGGTGCTGCCGGGAAGGTATATTCCGTTATGGCCGTTCCGGGTGCAACAGGCTACAACTGGATCGTTCCAGCCGGGGTCATAGTGACTTCTGGGAATAACACCAACACCATTACAGTGACTTTTACCGGAACTGCCGTATCAGGCACTTTTCGGGCAAACGCATATAATTCCTACTGCACCGGGGTGAACACCCCACCGTTTTCCGTAACAGTCACTTTGCCTCCTGCTGTTGACCTGGGGCCTGATCAAACTATTTGTCAGGGGCAGAGTGTTACCTTCAATGCCGGAGCCTGTCAGGGGTGCACATACCAGTGGGCAAACCTGACCACCGGCCAGCCAAACATCGGTACCGGTCAAACCTACGCGACAGGCATCGCCGGAGTCTATGCGGTGGCCGTAACAGCGCCAGTCGACTGCATCGGATATGACACCATACAGTTGTTCGTCCAAACCGCTGTGCCGGTTAGTATAAATATCACTGCTTCGGCAAATCCGGTATGTGCAGGAACCCAGGTCACTTTTTCGGCCATCGCACAGCCCGGCGGCACCAACATTTCCTATACCTGGAAAGTCAATGGGATTGTTGTGTCAGGTGGCACCAGTACAACTTATTCATATATTCCGTCAGATGGTGATTGCGTTGTATGCGTTTATTCCACCAATTCACCCTGCGCATCCGGCAGCCCGGCTACATCAAACCAGATTTGCATGACCGTAAACCAGTATATGCCTGTTTCCGTGACTATCACTGCCTCAGCAAATCCGGTATGTGCCGGAACCTCAGTAACCTTTACTGCATTCCCGGTCAACCCGGGTAGTTCTCCATTGTATCAATGGTATGTGAACGGCATACTTTCCGGAGGCAACAGCGACACTTTCACTTATATTCCCGTAGATGGCGATTGCATCACCTGCAATCTGAATTCAAGCAACAGTTGCACCACCGGGAATCCGGCCACATCAAACCAGGTATGCATGACGGTGAACCAGAATTTGCCTGTTTCCGTCACCATCACCGCATCAGCAAACCCGGTATGTGCAGGAATCTCTGTGACTTTTACTGCTTTCCCTGTGAACCCGGGTAGTTCTCCATTGTATCAATGGTATGTGAACGGAATCCCTTCCGGGGGCAACAGCAACACGTTTACATATATTCCCTTAGATGGCGACTGCATCACCTGCAACCTGAATTCAAGCAACATTTGCCCGACCGGAAATCCGGCTACGTCAAACCAGGTCTGCATGATAGTGAACCCGAACTTGCCGGTTTCTGTGACCATCACCGTATCAGCAAACCCGGTATGTGCAGGAACCTCTGTTACTTTTACTGCTTTACCGGTCAACCCGGGTGGTTCTCCGCTATATCAATGGTATGTGAACGGCATACTTTCCGGAGGCAACAGCGACTCTTTTACATATATTCCCGTAGATGGCGATTGCATCACCTGCAGCCTGAATTCAAGCAACAGTTGCCCGACCGGAAATCCGGCTACGTCAAACCAGGTATGCATGACTGTGAACCAGAATTTGCCGGTTTCCGTGACCATCACCGCTTCAGCGAATCCTGTCTGTGCCGGAACCTCCGTAACTTTTACTGCATTCCCTGTCAACCCGGGTAGTTCTCCATTGGATCAATGGTATGTGAACGGTATCCCTTCCGGCGGCAACAGCAACACGTTTACATATATTCCCATAGATGGCGACTGTGTAACCTGCAGCCTGAATTCAAGCAACATTTGCCCGACCGGAAATCCGGCTACCTCAAACCAGGTCTGCATGACAGTGAACCCGAACTTGCCGGTTTCCGTGACCATCACCGAATCAGCAAACCCGGTCTGTGCCGGAACCTCTGTAACCTTCACTGCTAATCCGGTCAACCCTGGCGGTTCTCCGCTGTATGAATGGTATGTGAACAGCATCTCTTCCGGGGGCAACAGCAGCACTTTTACCTATACCCCTGCAAATGGAGATGAGGTAACCTGCAAGCTCACCTCATCTGAAACTTGTACACTTGCGAACCCTGTAACCAGTACCCCCGTCACCATGGTGGTTAACCCATTGTTGCCGGTCAGTGTCACCATTGTCGCCTCATCCAATCCATTCTGTGCAGGAAGTACAGTGACTTTTTTGGCTGCTCCCATCAACGGGGGGAACGGGCCTGGCTATCAGTGGTATGTCAACGGAATTGCCGAAGGACCCAACCAGGGGTCATATTTACGGATCCCCGCTGCCGGAGATATCGTCACCTGTATTATGACCTCCAGCGAAGTGTGCACGACGGGTAACCCTGCAACATCGCCCGCAATTGTAATGATTGAACATCCGGTACCGGTGGTCACGTTCATACCCTGTTTCGATACGGTCACGATTTTAAGCGCAGTGCCATACCAACTCAAAGGCGGATTGCCCGCCGGAGGCCAGTTCAGTGGCCCGGGAGTCAATTCATCAACAGGATTTTTTTCGCCATCGGATGCCGGAACAGGATTGAAGACCATCACCTACAGCTATACGAATGTCTATACCTGTATGGCTTCCAGGACCAAAACCATCCTGGTAACTCCATCATCAACCTTTACCTGCGGAAATCAGCTTGTCGATATCCGCGACAACAAGGTTTACGCAACAGTACTGATCGGAACCCAATGCTGGATGGCAGAGAATCTGGAATTTGGATTTACGATTTCGGATTTGGTTCCGCAAACCGACAACTGCGTAGCAGAAAAATACCTTCGAAATTCAACATTCGTTGATCAATATTCGATATTCTACCAGTGGGACGAACTCATGAACTACTCAACCACTTCCGGCTCCCGGGGCCTTTGTCCTCCCGGTTGGCATATACCCGACCTGGCGGAGTGGGACGTATTGCTGAACCAATATTTCGGTCAGGGAATGGCAGGAGGCTGGCTGAAAGATAAATGGCTTGCAAATGGTTTTGGTTCGCACCAGCTTGGCCTTTTTTACCAAAATAATACATGGGCCTATTCCGGCGGGTTCTATGCCGGGTCGATGTACTGGACTTCGGTCAATATCAGCGCCAACCGGGCGGCTGCCAGAGGGATCAATGATTACAATCCGAGTGTTTCAAGGTACGATGCGTTGAAAAGTGACGCGTTCAATGTGCGGTGTGTTAAAAATTGAAATCACCCGCGGGGCAGTTTCCCTCGTTTAAGATTGGCATCCTTACCGGGGCTTTTATATACTTAAAGACTCCCTGACCTCAAATTCTAATTGTGACGATTATCAGTAATTTAAACATAAATGGACTCGCAAACAATACTATGTGGCTAAAGCCGGAAGACATGAGTCATAACATCAACAGTTGGCTAAAGCAAACTGCAAAAGATGTTCCATTCGGCGAATCTATTGCAGTCAGCTAATGCTGACTGTTAAAATGGATAGACACTGTAAATTGGGGCTCTTTAGCCACATTAAATATCGAAAACGCTTTATCCTGACTTCTGACGCTTCTCATTGTGACTTTTACCGCACTAACGCCCATTTTAAGTACGAAATACAACCTAGAAAGTACAAACGAAAGAGGGAAGTACAAAGTTCAAAGGACGAACAACGGCTTGCTAATCCCAAACTTTGTACTTCGACATTCGTACCTCGTACTTCACGTTGTACCGCAATAAATGTCGGAAGTCAGGAATTTCGCATGCTTGATTTTACCGTAGAAAAATTATTTTCCCAAAAATTACAAATGCCTCTTTTTGTCATTATATTTGGTATAGAATTCACTGAATAACACACTGTTAAGTTATTCACAACTAATCCATTTACGATGAAAAATTTCTTAACCTTATTTATTTTGTTCCTTTTTTCAGGAATCCGCGTTTTTGCCCAGGTTGGTATCAGTACCGATAACAGTGCTCCGGATAACTCGGCGATGCTGGATTTGAATTCCAGCAACCGGGGTTTGCTTATCCCAAGGATGACCACTGCTGCCCGTAACCTTATTCCATCACCTTCAGCAGGGTTGCTTGTTTTTGATACGACAGCCAACCTTTTCTGCTATTTCAGCGGAAGTTTCTGGTACCAGGCGGAGGCGGCAATGCTTACTCCAACCATCGGGACGTCGAGCCCTGCCGGAGTTTTGTCAATCAACAGTTCTTCGGCAGCCAGTCCAAATAACTCCACGATCCTTGACGTAAGTAATCCTTCTAGGGGGATCCTGATTCCCAGAACAACAACGGGTTCAATTGCCACTCCAGCCACCGGGCTGATCATTTACAACACCGCCACCAGCCGGATGTGTTATTACAACGGGACGGAGTGGGCAACCTTGTGTTCTGTTTCAACAGGAAATTCGGGCGCCACGGGCAGCCAGGCCTCCATAGGAGTGGCGATCAGTACCAATAATTCATCGCCACATCATTCGGCCATGCTCGATGTATCTGCTACCAATAAAGGGCTGCTGATCCCCAGGCTAACCAACGCACAGCGGGATCTGCTGAAACCACTGAAAGGACTCGTGATCTACAATACCACTTCAAACAACATCGAGTTTTTCAACGGTACTGCCTGGTGCCGGATGGTCACTACCCCGAACTGCTTTTCCTGCGGATCACCTGTCACTGCAATCCATGTTGCCGGGCTTGTTGCTCCGGTTTCCAAGATTATAAACTATAGCACAGTTTCAGGTATCGAAGGCGAATCATCGAAATGCTGGACCACCAGCAACCTGGGTGCCGACCACCAAGCCTTTTCAGTCAGTGATAACACCGAAGGTTCTGCCGGCTGGTACTGGCAATTCAACCGGAAGCAGGGGTACATGCATGACGGCATCAACCGTACACCGAACACAACCTGGATCAACCCGATATCCGAAAACTCCGACTGGCTTGCTGCAAACGATCCATGTACATCGGAAATTGGCAGCGGCTGGCGAATCCCTTCCAGGTCGGAGTGGCAGAATGTTTAGGCTTATGGCAACTGGACCGACTGGAATGGTTCGTGGTACTCCGGGTTAAACATACATGCTGCCGGAAGACTTGTCAACACAAGCGGATATATTAACCAACGTGGTTCAAACGGTTACTACTGGAGCGGAACCGAAAGCAATGCAGCAACCGGATGGTCTTACATTGTTTCGGGCAGTACATCCGGATTATACAATTATGAGAGGGCCTATGCCTTTCCTTTGCGGTGCATCCGTGACGGAAGCTCCAATCCCGTTTTACCTGGCGTAACAACCACCTCGGTTTTCAATATTACAACCACTTCGGTGACTGCCGCCGGTATGGTAAGTGCCGACGGTGGTTCAACGGTAACTTCCCGCGGATTCTGCTGGGGAACCGCTTCCGATCCCACTATTGCAGGCAACCACACCAATGATGGTAGCGGCACAGGGATTATCATGCAAAATCTTAACAATCTCTTGCCAGGCACAACTTATTACATCCGGACTTACGCTACCAATGTAGCTGGAAATTCATACGGCAACGAGATGACTGCGACGACCACTGCAGTGCCGCCGGGTCTTCCTGTTGTGACCACAGCATCTGTCACCGGTATTACGCCGACAACAGCTTTATGCGGCGGAAACGTCGTTTCCGATGGTGCGTCAGCAGTCACGGCACGCGGGCTTTGCTGGAGTCTTTCATTAGATCCTATAAATTCTGGCTTTCACACCACAGATGGCGCTGGAACTGGAATCTTCACAAGCAGCTTAACAGCCCTGATGGCAAACAGGACATATTTTGTGCGTGCTTACGCGACCAATGGCTTTGGTACTGCTTACGGCGAAAATAAGATACTTACCACACCCGATGTGGTTTGCGGTACATCCTTTACGATCCTGCACACGGCAGGAACTGTGGCGCCGGTTTCCAAAACAGTAACTTACGGAACAGTCAAGAATATTCCGGGCGAGATTGCGAAATGCTGGATCACCGGAAACCTCGGTGCCGATCACCAGGCTATCGGACTCAGTGATCCCACGGAGGCCTCTGCGGGCTGGTACTGGCAATTCAACCGCAAGCAAGGGTACAAGCATGACGGAATCACCCGGACACCCAATACCACCTGGATTACTCCGATTGATGAAATGCTCGACTGGCAGGGCTCGAATGACCCTTGTGCGCTGGAAATCGGCCAGGGATGGCGGCTACCAACATCCACGGAGTATAGCAACATTAATGGAGCCGGAAACTGGACTACCTGGACCGGCCCCTGGAACTCGGGGCTTAAACTCCATGCAGGCGGATATCTTTCGAGCGATCTTGGTTCTTTGCTGGGCCCCGGCGTCACCGGATGTTACTGGAGCAACTCTCAGGAGAATTCCGCCATTGGTTACCATCTCTTTCTTTCAAATGTGTCCTGCGGGATGGCCAATAATCTGAAATATTTTGGCATGCCGGCCCGTTGCCTGCGGGAGGATCCGCCTTCGCAGCTCTTTGTCCCGGGAAGCTACCAGGGATGGAATCCGGCGGATTCCGCAACGACTATCTCCCCGAAAGGATTGGCGGGGAATTACGAGGGGTATCTCTGGTTTGCCGAAAACAATACGGCTTTCAAATATACGCAGGGCCCGGCATGGAATACCAACTGGGGCGACAACGGAGGAAACGGAACCCTTGAGCCGGAAGGGGCAAATATTATTGCCGGATCTTCAGGTTATTATAAGCTGAATGTCAACCTGAATGCCATGACCCACACACTATCACGGACCACATGGTCGGTGGTCGGAAATGCCACTTCTGGCGGATGGAACACCGACTCCGACATGACCTGGGACCCGGTAAACAGGGTATGGACCGTGACGCTCAGCCTGACTTCGGGCTATATAAAGTTCCGCGCAAACCATCTATCGTTGCTTATCTACGGTGATGACCTGAATGATGGGAGCCTGGAGGAGAATGGTGCGAACATCCCGGTATGGACAGCCGGAAATTATACCATCGTACTGGACCTGAACAAATATTCCTATTCGCTTACCTATCACTGCGGAACTTCGATAACCGTCAACCATTATGGTGCGACCGTGGCACCGGTTTCCAAAACTGTGACCTATGGCCTGGCGACCAACATTCCCGGCGAGCCAACGAAATGCTGGATCACCAGCAACCTGGGCGCTGATCATCAGGCCACTGCTGTTGATGATGCCACCGAAGCCTCGGCAGGCTGGTACTGGCAGTTCAACCGCAAGCAGGGATACAAGCACGACGGCACCAACCGGACACCCAATTCTGTCTGGATCAGTTCAATCTCTGAAAACTCCGACTGGCAATGGAGCAACGACCCGTGTGCTGCACTTCTGGGCACCGGGTGGCGCATCCCGACATTATCAGAATTTAGTAATGTCAGATACAATGGCTATTGGAATAATTGGAATGGAGCGTTTGCCTCGGCTTTGAAACTGCATGGTGCCGGGTTTCTTGGCGTTAACGGTACGCTCTCAAGCAGGGGGTCCTATGGCTATTACTGGAGCAGCGAAAGCGACAATAGTACCAACGGCAATTGTTTTTATTTAAGCAGTATTACATATTCGTATCCTGTAATAGGGAAAACTGCCGGCACGCCCATTCGCTGCATCCGTGGCGATATAGTAAGTGCAATATCTCCGGCTCCCACTATTACAACCACCCCTGTTGGGAGTATAACCCAATCTGCAGCCAACAGCGGTGGTTATGTATATGCCAACGGTTCGACCATTGTTTCTGAACGGGGTATTTGCTGGGGAACTGTTTCATATCCAATTCTGTCGGGAAATCACACCTCCGACGGGAGCGGGGCGGGCCCTTTTTTGAGCATTCCTGGAAGTCTGACAGCCAATACACTTTACTACCTGCGCGCCTATGCAACTACTACCGCCGGAACCATTTATGGCAACGAGGTGACCTTTACAACCCTGCCGGAAATGCTTACCATAAACACAACGGAAGTGACAAACATCACTCAGGTCAGCGCTACATTTACCAGCAATATAGTGTATGACGGGGGATCCCCTGTAACCGCCCGCGGGGTCTGCTGGGGAACTTCGGCAAACCCTCTGGTTACTGCCCTCCATTCAACGGATGGTACTGGTACAGGGCCTTTTTTCAGCTACCTGACCGGTCTTTCACCGATGACAACTTACTACGCAAGGGCTTATGCAACCAACGGAGCCGGGACCGGGTATGGCAATGAGATAAAATTCACCACAGGACAATCGGCCACCACGCTCATTGTCACGACAAGCCAGGTAACAAATATTGCTGCAGGATCTGCCACCGGCGGCGGAACTTATATATCCACCGGTGGTGCCTCAATGACCGCTGGCGGTTTATGCTGGAGTACTTCTCCCAATCCTACAACTGTCAACAGCCATACAACAGGATTTCCGGAGATCGGAGCGTTTTCGGGCAGCATTACCGGTTTGACTGCAAATACGGCTTATTATGTCCGCAGTTATGTCACAAACAGCACCGGCACCGGTTACGGGAACCAGATGGTTTTTTCAACCACCTCGGATCCCGTAGCCCCATCCGTTACGACCTCCCCTTATATGACCAACATAACCAGGTACAGCGCTACCAGCAGCGGGAATATCACTTCCGGTGGCGGAGTCCCGGTGACTGCCCGTGGATTATGCTGGAGCACTTCGCCAAATCCGACCCTGGCTGGCAGCCATACCAGCAACGGCACCGGAATTGGCCAGTTCACAGGCGACCTCGCAGGCCTCACCCCGGGCACTCAATATCATATCAGGGCTTATGCCACGAACAGCGTGGGAACGACCTACGGGAATGACATTGTTTTTACCACAACCACGCATTATATAGGTGAAGCATACGCTGGCGGGATTATTTTCTATATCAATGGCACCGATGGCGTGCACGGAAAGGTCGCATCGGCAAGTGACCTTTTTGTCTCAGGAACTCAGTGGGGTTACTCCTACAACAGTTGTAATTCGCTTGTCCTGAACGGTTATAGTGACTGGTATATGCCTAGTAAATATGAACTGGCCATTATGTGCCAGAACAAGGCGGTTATAGGTGGCTTTTCGGGGTCGCCTTATTGGTCGTCAACTTATTATACTGAATGGGATGATTATTATTTCGTAAATTTCTCAGATTGTAACAGTGATTACGCCTGGGTGCTCAATAATTTTTTAGCTCGTCCGGTCAGACAATTTTAGACTTAAGTAATTTGATCATAAGTATTTGGTGCAACTTTATTATACCGAAAGGGATAAACAGACAATCTAATTAAATGATAACGGGAAATGCGCCAATAACGGTAACCTGATGGTAATGGGATAAAACATGATGTAGGGTCATCCCATGGCATGACCCTACGGGCAACCGTTGATGGGATCGTAGGGACACGCCATGGCGTGTCCATACCGCCAGGCATATCCCCACCATCCAACCTGTTTGGTAATGCCATTTCCGGCCCGGTTTAGGTGATCATCAATCAAAACAAAGAATTACACCAAATCTCACACGAATGTTCACCAAATCTTGATGATATATCATTTAACCAAAATGAAATAGGGCGGGGACAATCTTGTGAATAATTTCCAACTTGACCGAAAGGGATAGGCAGTTCCATTATAATGCCTTACTGGCAAGAAAGTGCCTCATCAAATAAATATATTCAAATGTTTGGTTATTTCAACCAATATTATAAATTTGTGATATTATTTTGTAATGATAAGCATTCAGACTAACATGATCCGATCATTCACGTTGATGTTGAATTTTATTAAAATTGCGACCAAGATGATATCAAACAGAAACTTACTGATTTTTTTTGCAGCATTGTTTGTTGCCGCGGATCTGGTTGCGCAAACGCCGACCATTACCGGTTTTACGCCAAAGCGGGGAAGTGTTGGCACAACAATTACCATTACCGGCACGAACTTCAGTCCGGTAACAACCAGCAACTTTGTCTTTTTTGGTGCAGTCAAATCACCGGTGCTGACAGCCACCGCCACCACCATCACGGTCAAGGTGCCGGCCGGTGCCACCTATAAAAGAATCTCAGTAACCACCTCCGGGCTGACAGCCTGGACAAGAGAGTATTTTCTGCCCTCTTTTGCAGGCACCGGGGAGCTGGATTACAGCTCCTTTGCGGAAAATGTTGATTTCAGTGGCACGATGAGTGACCCACGTATTTGCGACCTTGATGGTGACGGGAAGCCAGATGTCCTCGGGTTCTCAAACAACACCATATCACTCTTCAGAAACACTTCGACCCCCGGCTCTGTTTCGGCAAGTTCCTTCGCTGCACCGGAAAACATTTTACTTTCAACAGCAAACAGTCATCATTTTGATGATGTAATTATCGCGGATGTTGACAATGACATGAAACCCGACATTGTCACGGTAAACTATCAAATCGTACCGGCAACAGGTCTTAGCCGAGCCACATTGACAGTTTATAAAAACAATAACCTTCCGGGAAGCCTCAACAGCGGAGGCTTCGACCTTCCAGTTGTGATTGATTTCCCTATCAAAGTGCCTTCGCTGTATTCAAGCGGGTCCATCAGCTTCAGAGCCAATCTGAATTCGGCTGATATTAACCTGGATGGGCTTGAGGACATCGTAATTGCTCAAACTACTTCGACTTTTTTGACCGGAGGTATATGGGTAGCCACAGAAACCGGTATTTTTCAGAACAGCATTGCCGGTCCTATAACGCCCGCCTCTTTCACTTACACCGGTTATTCCTCCGGGGCACATGAAACTACCTCAATTTTTACCGGCAATTACAATGTTGATAATAAACCTGATATATTGCTTTGGACACAACACTGGTATTTATATGCTTCCCCAAACACATATTCCTGGAGGGCTTATCAGGATACGCACAGAAACAGTTCTCCCACAGGAGGAGCAATTGGTGGAGGGTCTATGACCCTTGCCTATTCGAACAATTTTGTTAGCCAATACTATTATCAGGTACAACTTGCCGACTGGAATCTTGACGGGAAAAATGATCTGTTTTATGGAAACAGCATTCAGCAGAATAATATAACCGGTGTAGTTTTCTCCTGGTCCGATCTCGGATCTGCAGTTTCTACTGGGTCAACCTCAGCCACTACTAAACCGAAGGCTTTTGCGGATCTCAATGGCGACGGAAAGCCCGATCTCGTTGGTTCAAAGTTGTCTGCGGGAATCATTGAGGTCGTACCGAATACGCATGCATCGGGGGCCATTTCTGCAAGTTCATTTGGTACAGCAGTTCAGCTAGCAACCTACGGGGGTACTCCCGGAGGTGTTGAATGTGTTGATATTGACGGAGACGGCAAGCCTGATATCATTTACAACTCCGGCGGTCTTTCTGTAATGAGAAACCTGGTGCCATCCACGGGAGCAATCGTCACCATCGGAACAACCTCCGCTTCCGTTGGAGGATCGGTCTCCCTGCCGGTTACTGCTTCGTCACTGACCGACATCACCAGTTTCCAGTTCACGATCAACTATGATGCTGCCAAACTCGATTTTACCGGGACTTCAGGCTGGGCTGCCGGAATAAATGGCGCCTCCGTGCAGGTCAATGACAACAATGCCGGACAGGTGACTTTTGTATACAACGATGTATCCTTTAACATTGCAAGCGGAACCTTTTTTAATCTTTCGTTCAACGTGCTGAATGCCCCTGCCGGAAATACGCCGGTCACCTGGGGCGATGTGCCCACCCCGCGTGAATTTTCAAACTCCGTGCCCAACATCCTCAGCATCACCTACAACAACGGGTCTGTAACCACGGTCGGTTCACTCTATTCCATCACGGGGGTTATTACCTATGATAATGTAGTAAATACGCCCATGACCGCGATACCGGTGGTACTTAAAAACAACGCTGGAGTGCCGGTCGCGAACACAACAACCAGCGGTACGGGTGGGTACTCATTCGGCAGCCTGCCAAACGGCAACTATTCCATCGAACTCTCCACCACCAAACCCTGGGGAGGGGTCACCACCATGGATGTTACCATTTATAAAAAACACATCGGGAATGTTCCCGGATTTATCCTTTCAGGGCTTCGGCTGCAATCGGGCGATGTGGATGCCAGCACCACCCTTACCGCTGTCGACCTGACCCTGATCAAGCAGCGCATCGGTGCGCAGATTTCCTCTTTTGCTTCCGGCGACTGGCGGTTTGAGGCATCGGCTGTGACAGTGAACGGCGCAAATGTAACAAGGAACATCAAGGCGATCTGTTCCGGCGACGGGAATGGCTCTTACATCCCCTGACAAATTAAAGGACCGGATAAATAAAAAAATGTATAACTCCAGATACCCACTTTCAATGAAAAATATAATCCACCTCCTCCTGTTTACCCTCCTTTTTGTACAGCAGGGATTATCCCAGGCCACCCTTACAATCGGCTCGAACAGCGGACTGGCCGGCAGCGCCATCAGCGTGAACATTACCGCCACAGGCATATCAGACATGCAGGGGTTTCAGTTTACAGTTGATTACAATACCGCCAGGCTTTCCTACACCGGGTGTTCGGCCTGGAGCGGGGGAACCAATGCATCGGCCGTGCAGATCACCCATATCCCGATGCAGGGGAAGATCACATTCGTATATAATGATGCCATCATTAACATTGGGTCAGGCTTGTTTTTTACCATGACCTTTTCTGCGCTGGGTTCAGGCGTTGCAGCCATCAGTTGGGGGGATGTACCAACCTCCCGTGAGTTATCAACTTCGGCTCCTGCCATCATCCCCTGTAACTATGCGAACGGGCAGATTACAGTCACCTCCGCTACGGTTCCGGCCAACCTGAATCTCGCCAACATCATCTTCCAGAATGGACAGTCGCAATGCTACAATGCGCTTCAAGTGATCACCGTCGGCGGAACAGAGCCCAGTTTCCTGGTACAGAACGGTTCATCGGTCACCATCATTGCCGGTCAGAAGGTTCGTCTCCTGGCAGGTGTAACCGTATACAGCGGAGGATATTTTCATGGAAGCATCTCCTCCGGTCAGTATTGCACACCTGTTAAAAGTTTCGAAGAAACTGCCTCTCCTCATAGCGTACCACTTACCAACGCATCGGCTGCGGCCGTTAGCCAGGAGGTGTTATTTACCATCTATCCCAACCCGACTACCGGTAAGTTTACCTGTGAAATTCATTCGGGATCAACAGAGCCCGTGGTCAAACTGAGGGTCTACGGCCTGCTGGGCAACCTGGTTTTGGAACAAGATGTGGTTCATTCTCGCATGACCGAACTTTCCCTGGATGACAAGCCTGCCGGTTTGTACATCATCACTGCCCGGATCGGTGACCAGGCAGGCAGCGCAAGGATCATCAAACAATAATTTGTCCATCTGGCCACTTGTCCGCCTGTTCTAAGCTGATTTCATTGTTGCTGCCGATTTAATGTAACTGTAAATCCACCGCCAGGAGTGTATTTTATCCTTGTGATAACTGGCGATAAGTCTGAGACCACAAAGATTATTAAACAATAAACGAGAAATAGCGATTACAGTAGGAATGATGATTACAATTTGCAAATGGTTTTTCAAAACCGGAAGCAGTAATGATCTCTAAGGACCTTCTTTCAAAAATAGTTCAAATTCAGAAATAGCTGTATAAAGGAGGCTTAAAAATTTAGCGAAATACCCGTTGAGGTTGCTTTCAGATTAATCCCTTTGTGCTGCAGAATAATCCCCGCCTTACTGATCTTACTATATCCTGATAATAAGTTGCCAATGCCAACTATAAAACTAATACCACTGCCAATTGCGAGGACTGTTCCGGTAGTATTGTTTTTCGGGTAAACAACCACGGCAACAGAACCAACAATAAGACCAAAAGTCTCCGCAACAAAAGCCCCGAACAGGTTTCTACCCCCTTTATAAAGAAGAATTCCTGCCATCTCGTCATCCGTCATCCCCTCTTTAAACAACCGGTATTTCAGCAGGTGATCATAATCTTTTTGAAGGGCCCGGTGAGAACCTTTATCAACCGGGACAATACTATCCTGCGAAAATGATTGCAGCGTAATAAATAACGTAACTATTAGTAAAATGCAGTTTTTCATGTGTACTGTATTTATTTGGTAGTAAAGGTATAAAAGTATCAGGCAACCGGGCAAGTTTTTTTGAAAACCAGATCATCTGTTTTATCAATTTAGCCTAAAATAAGTTCCGATATTGTAATGGAGTATGGTTAGTCATTGCTTTAAAAGTCTTGTTAAAATAGGAGTTATTTCCAAAGCCACATTCAAAACAAATTTCATTCACCGATTTTTCAGAGTTTCTAAGTAATTGACAGGCTTGATTGATTCTGAATTCTGTAACTATTTCTACAAGTGTTTTTCGGGTTACAATCTTAAAATAACGACAAAAAGCAGTAGGAGTCAGATTCGCAATGTTAGCAACTGTTTTAAGGCTGATTTCCTGCTGATAATTCCTGATCAGGTAACTAAAAACCTTTTGAAAACGTTCAGTTTCGGCTGGTGAGGCTGTAAGCCCTGCAAAATGATGATCGATGAGTTCAGTTTCTTCGGAATTGGCAATAAGATCAAATATTTCCAGGAATTGTAAAAGCCGGTTTAGTCCATCTGTGGCTGAACACTTCTTAATTTTGGAGATTATTTTTGCCCTCGTATTTCCTGTAATTAATATTCCGGAGACAGCTTTTTCAAACACACTTTTAATTTTGATTAACTCAGGAAGTTCTAAAAACGCTTCTCCCGCAAAATTTGAGTGAAACTGAATAACAATAGCCTGGGCATTGCCAGGTATCTCTTCGTTCATGCTATGCCAGCAATGCGGAACATTGGCACCCACCAGTACGAGGTCGTCGGGATTATAATCCGAAACGTTACCACCCACATAACGCTTCCCTGAACTTTTTCGAATCCAGGTGAGTTCTAACTCCGGATGAAAATGATAAGGTCCGTCAAAACAGGTCAGGTCTAAATCAATGATCGATACAGAACTTTCAATCTTTGTGGTGAGGTGTTCGAAAAATGCTTTCATGTTGTCCTTATTATCAAAAACATCAGCCATTAATGTATGATGATGGTAATATTACACAAATTCTTGTTAATTCAGACAAAAAAAAATTCCCGAAAATTGTGAAAATTTGTAAAGTACTTATAGATGGAGACAAATGTTGACTGCTATTCTGAATGTATATCGCGGTGCTGTTCCGCTGCTGCAAATTATTGACATTTTATAAACGGAAATGATAATGGAGAAAAAACCAACCCGGAATAAAACGCTGGTTGCTGTAATTGCGACTATCGCTGCAACTGGCGGACTGCTTTTCGGCTTTGATACAGGAGTGATTTCAGGTGCTATTCCATATTTTCAAAAAAACTTCGCCCTTGACAATAACTGGGTTGAATTAATTACGACAGCCGGGCTTGCTGGTGCCGTATTTGGCGCGATATCATCGGGCCGTATTACTGATATCATTGGCCGGAAAAAAGTGATTTTGGCATCAGCACTTATTTTTGCCATAGGAGCATTTTGGTCAGGTTCTGCTCCCAGTGCAGGTAATTTAATGTTTGCCCGCTTCTTTTTAGGTATAGCTATTGGAATTTCTTCATTTGCAGTGCCTTTGTATATTGCTGAAATTTCACCGGCGAAGAGCAGAGGTAAATTTGTTTCGCTGTTTCAGCTTCTTATTACAATTGGCATTTTTATTTCATATTTCTCTGACCTGGCTTTCGCCCTTCCTGAGGGTGCTGCAGGTTATATGGATTGCTGGCGCCCGATGCTTTATGTTGGTGTTATTCCTGCAGCCATTATGCTGGTGGGTATGCTGTTTTTGCCGGAGACACCACGCTGGCTGATTAGCAGGGGCTACGAGGAAAAAGGCCGTGAAGTATTAATGAAAGTGGAAGACCCTGAACTGGTTGAGAAGACGATTTCCGGGATGAAGGAAGAAATTGAGATTGACAAGTATAACAAAACCAGCTGGAACGAAATATTTAAGCCATGGCTCCGTACCCCTTTCATCATTGCCATCGGGATTATGTTTGTTCAGCAATTTACCGGAATCAACACCATCATTTACTATAGCCCGAAAATATTCCTTATGGCAGGATTTGAGGGAGCACGTGCAGCCATATTGGCGTCGGTGAGTGTAGGTGCTGTGTGTGTTTTGTCTTCAATTATAGCATTATCGGTTGTCGACAGACTAGGCCGGCGTAAGTTATATATGATTGGCTTAAGTGGCATGGTGGTTTCACTTATCGCTCTGGGGTTGTGCTTTGCAGTGCAATCATCACTGGGC
>CAIQUS010000033.1 GCA_903875045.1 uncultured Bacteroidales bacterium | reverse complement strand
TGGTGACTCCGTCGTGGAGTACCATCAGCGGAGCGACCGGTAAAACCTATAATGCCGGTGTTCTTACCTCCGATGCGCAGTACCGCCGGGTGACCATCAGCACGAAGAACTCGGTAGCCTGTGAATTGAACAGCAACGAGCTGACCGTTACGGTAAACAATCTCGATCCGGGTGCAATCGGGGGGAGTCAGACGATCTGCAGCGGAAATAACGTGGCAATCTTCACCTCCACCACCGATGGCACGGGCGACGGCACGATCACCTACCGCTGGGAGAGAAACATAAACCTGGTGACTCCGTCGTGGAGTACCATCAGCGGAGCGACCGGTAAAACCTATAATGCCGGTGTTCTTACCTCCGATGCGCAGTACCGCCGGGTGACCATCAGCACGAAGAACTCGAAAGCCTGTGAATTGAACAGCAATGAGCTGACGGTGACGGTAAACCACACTATTACAGGTGCCATCGCAGCTGACCAGACACTCTGTTCACCGGGTAATCCTGCACCTCTCACCAGCATCACCCCGGGTGGTGGCGATGGAACCATCTCATATATTTGGGAAAAGGCGATAACTCCATTTACTTCCTGGGTTGTTATCAGCGGCGCAACAGAAGCATCCTACGATCCGCCTTCAGGTTTAACAGCTACGACTAAGTTTCACAGAATCACCAAATCTTCCCTGAATGGAACTGATTGTTATTCCGGGGCTACAACACCTGTTACGGTAACTGTTAACCAGCGCCAGAACCTTAGCGGTATATTTAACTACTATAATACCGCAAATACACCGTTGTCTGGTGTCATTTTAACTATTTATAGCTCCGTTGGCGACTCCATCACTACCGACACAACAGACGGTACCGGCTATTATGAGTTTTTGAATATCTGCCCGGATACCTACAAAATTGTTGCTTCTTCAAAGCATTCTGTAGCAGATGCTGTTAATACAACCGATGCTGCCCAGGTGAATTACTGGGGGGTGTTTCCATCTTCGATTGAGAAAGTCAGGTATTTTGCAGGTGATGTGACAGGCGATAACTACATCAATGCAACTGATGCTCTGAGAATTCAGCGGAATTTTGTTTATCAGGAGCCTTTCGACAGACCAGACTGGACTTTCTGGAATGTTGGTGAAACCACCTCAAATGTGTCAACACCTGGAGATTATCCATCCGTAACACTTCCTGTTGGCAGCAATAAAACGGCGAATGTTTACGGATTAGCTACGGGTGACTTCAATCGCAGTTTCAATCCATCACTAAAGAAATCAATGAGCAACACCCTTGCCCTTATCTATGGAACGTCCACTCAGGTAAACCGTAATCAGGAATTTGATTTGCCGGTTCGCCTGGTAAAGGGTTCCAGTGTAGGCGCTGTTTCCATAATTCTTAATTTCCCTGGAAATCTCGTGGAGGTGAAGGATGTACTGATGAACAGCGACCATGGAAAACTCTATTGGACAGTGAATGGGAATGAGCTCAGGATAGGCTGGAATTCGCTGGAACCTTCTTTATTTGCTGCTTCTGACAATCTGATCACCCTGCGTTTGAAAACATCCGGAGAATTCATAAAAGGAACTTCCATCAGGATGTCCCTTGCACCGGATCCACTGAATGAACTCGCTGATGATCATTATGATGTAATCGAGGATGCTGTTCTGATCGTTGATGTAGTTGAAGCATCACCCAACGGAATCGGAATAAATTCTGCCGGTACAGGACTTAATATTCGGAATTATCCCAATCCTTTTGCCGGATATACAACGATTGAATACACCCTTCCGTTTAACGGAAATGTAATGCTTGAAATCCGTAATTCATTAGGGATGGTTGTGGAAATTCTGGTAAATGAACTACAAACAAGCGGGAAGCATTCATTAAAGTTTGATGCGAGTGTCCTGCCTTCCGGAGTTTATACTGCCAGTATCAGGCTCAGTGGCAAATCAGATGAATTAATCAAAACCATTAAAATGGTAAACAATAAGTAAACTGGTAAATTAGCGGGAGGCTGTCTCAAATTAATGAGACAGCCTCCTTTTTTTTTATCTGGTTATTCTTTAAAAATGAAGGATCATGTTGGCTGTTGTCTGTTTTTCTTTTTAGTCAACCTCTAATTTTTATTACTTTTGCAAGTTAATAATGTTTAATTAATAGTCTAAACCATTGAGAATCCTTAAGATATTTTTATTTTGTGCGATAGGGTTTCTTCCATTTTCCCTTATTGCTGCCAATGCACCCATTACTTATGCGCCTGTCATTACAATCACAGCACCCGGGCCATTTGTCATGCCAATTACAGTGAATAACTTTAATGATATCTCGGCGATAACACTAAATCTGGAGTACGACTCAGCTACCATTGCCTTCACGGGTTTCACTGCGAACAGTGTCTTTGGATCTGCGTTTCAGGTTGGGAGTAATCCTGGTACCGGGGGCTCTAAAAAGAAGATAACCATCGGGTGGTTCGGATCGGGGGTGAATCTTCCGAACGGGTCAGCCATCTGCACCTTGAACTTTACCTACGTTTTACCAAATGCAGGCGCCAGTTCCCTGACTTGGTGGGATATCGGCCCTTCATGTGAATACTCAACTAGTTCAGGGGTCCTTGTTGATACGCCAACTGCCAATTACTACAAGAATGGCAGTGTCACGTTTCCGCTGACTGCCAATTTCATCGCTGACAACCTTTCTCCGCCAAAAAACACCACGGTCTATTTCACTGATCTGACTACGGGGGGGCCAACAGCCTGGAGCTGGAGTTTTGACAGAACCAGTGTTCTTTTTGTCAATGGGACCAGTGCAACCTCACAAAATCCCCAGGTTCAATTCACAGATGGAGGCCTTTATACCGTAACCCTTGTCGCATATAGTGGCATGCTTTCCAATTCAACGGTTAAAGCCGGATACCTTCGTGCGGGCATTTCCGGAGTTTGGACTGGTACTACTTCTTCCGAATGGAACACATTGTCTAATTGGGATAATTACTTGCTGCCAGTCAGCACTACCAATGTAATTATACCAGTTTCAGCACCAAATTGGCCGGTATTTACCGGAAATCTTACACTTGGGTTACATTGCGCAACGCTCTTTCTGAGCGGAATAAACAGTCGGATGACCGTCACAGGTATCCTCACAATTCTTTAACATTGGGATCATGAAAACAGCAATGATGATAGCCCGGAGATTCACCTCTCTTATATTGGTACTGACCTTCATTATGATGTCCTTGTATCCCTATGGTACAATTGCTCAAAATGCCCCTGTCACTACCATTGCATCCGTGGGGAGTGTTGTTCCAGGTCAGGTTACAGTCCCAATCACTGTTACCGGGTTCAATAATATTGGCGCAATTTCGCTCTGCTTCGATTATCCTTATGCAGGTTTGCATTTTTCACAGGGAGTTCCAAACCCCTTGTTGTCAAGTTTTGCCATTGGTGACCAGGATTTGGGCAATGGCAAGCACAGGATATCTATGGGGTGGTTTGGTTCCGGAACCTCCCTTGCCAACGGATCAGTCATTATGTCTGTTACTTTCACCTATCTGAATGGGATTAACACCCTGGAGTTTTTTGACAATGGGCCATCCTGCGAGTATGCAGATGCCAGTTACAATGTACTGAACGACATTCCTCAAAGTACTTATTATATCAACGGGACTATTTGCGGCAGTATAGGTATTCCTGGTCAAATTACTGGTATTACTTCTGTATGCCAGGGTCAGTCAGGTGTAATTTATAGTGTGGCGCCGGTTGCGAATGCAACAAGTTACAATTGGATCGTACCTCCCGGAGCAACCATTGTCAGCGGGAACAATACCAACACGATTACTGCGAATTTTTCACCTGGCGCAGTTTCGGGATCCATATCCGTAAACGGTTTGAATATTTGTGGCAACGGGCCCTCTTCACAACTTGCAATTAGTTTAAATCCATTGCCATTGGCCAACGCAGGCAGTGATGTGACCATCCCTTACGGCACCAGTACTACCCTGCATGCTTTGTCGGGTGGCAGTGGCTCTTACAATTACCACTGGTCGCCGGAGGCACTTTTGGTTAATCCGAACATTCAGAATCCGCAAACCATCAATCTGACAGTTACACAGGTGTTTAACCTTTTGGTTACAAATCAGGTTACATCATGTGCTGATTCGGATAAAGTTGTTGTGTCCATTTCAGGTGGCCCTCTGAATGCAAACCCGGTTGCAATCCCCAATATGATTTGCAGAGGTACGCCATCACAACTTTTTGCCAATGCAGGAGGTGGTTCGGGAACCTACACATATTCATGGAGTTGTATCCCTGCCGGCAACCCTCCGTGGGTTTCAAATCAAGCAAGCCCCATCGTTTTTCCCGATTCATCTACCGTATATCACCTGTTGCTTTCGGATGGTTTCAATACGATACAGGCTTCAACCTCACTGACCGTTTTTCAGTTGCCTTCTGCGACAATGTACGGAGGCGATACGCTTTGTGGTTCGGGTAATTCAACTATGCTGAGCGTTGCCCTGACTGGCAATCCTCCATGGTCGTTTTACTATTCCAATGGGATCACCACCTGGTATGTCCCCACTCAAAATACAACTCCAGCCTCCCTAATTGCAACCGAACCAGGCATTTATACTGTGCTTGCCGTGACAGATGAACATTGTACCGGTTCCACATCCGGTTCAGCCATTGTTGCAGTATTCCCGGTACCGCCAACCCCGGCAATCTCCATAAATGGCAATGAATTATTATCTACAGGATGCTGTGGCAATCAATGGTATAAGGATGGAGCGCTGATCCCTGGCGCCACAAGTCAGATTTTTCAACCGCAAACAACTGCGCACTATTTTGATATAGTGACAGTAAACGGGTGTTCATCAGATACATCCAATGTGATCTATTACCTTGTCGATGATGTAGACGACCATCTCAGAATGAAGTATTACCTGGAACCTGTTCCCGCTGAAAACTATATCACTGTTAAATCACACAATGGGAATCTTGCATTGGATGAAATTAAAATATACTCCAGTACTGGAAAACCAGAGATCGTTTTCTTATGCGATCCGCTGAAAAGTGATCATGCTCTTACTATTGACATTCAAAGACTGTCACCTGGTTTGTACTTCATGGAAATAATTTCAGAATCAGGAAGATCTGTTCGGAAATTTGTCGTGTTATAGAATTCATCTCAATCAGTTTTTTTGCGCTCAAATTGTTGTAGACACATTCTAAATTAATTGAAACCTTATATTTGTCAACTGAATTTCTTGCTTCGTTGAATTTAATATTTTGTATATTTACCACGGATTTGAGAATTGTTGTACTAATAACACCAGATTGAAGATATATCTACTTCTCCCTGTGTTAATTGATTTTGATCCGCTTAATTTCGGCTGGCAATCGGCTGAGATTTTTAATTATTTTAATCAATTGAATTAGATCTTTCACAACATTTGGACAAGATTTTACAAACAAAGAACCCGATACCTATGAAATCAGAAATTTTACACACCTTAACTTCAGGTACTTCTGTGCAACCCAGAACGGCTTCAGAAACTCCAGGGCAGTTGACCCATTTCAATTTGCGGAGTACAAGCCATGCAGTAATGCAGAAACTCCTGTTAAATTCAAAAGCATTGTCGCTGGTAGTGATACTGATATTTTTGTCCTCATTGGTTCATGCCGGTTTTGTGACTTCATCAGGAAAAACCGTCAATAGTTTTAAAGCAAATTACGTTTCGTGGGCTGCCGGGACTTGTCCTTTTGCAATTGAAACAGGCTCTTCATTTGCAACTCCGCTATTAGGGCCCGTACTGACAATAACCGGTAACACCGACCATGGTAGCTCATGTGTTGGCTCTGCTGCCGGTACAATTACTTATACCATTACAAATACCGGAACGGATGCCGCTGGAGTTGCGGTGGTTTCGGATAATTCGCAATTTGTGGTGACTGGAGCTCCCACAGATGTTCCTGGTGGAGGTGGAACAGCAACATATGAGGTAACATTTACTCCGGGGAGTAGTGGTCCCCAAAGTGCAATTATTACGGTCTCAAGTACATCCCCGGGCAGTAATTCTCCCTTCAGTAACTTGTCAGGTTTTGGCGATGGAGTTTCTCCTCTTACCGTGCTTCAAATCAGTGAGGTGAAATGTTTCGGAGGACAGGAAGGCAGCGCTACCGTGACTGCACCCGGTAGTACATCTGCGTATACTTACCTGTGGAATACCGTCCCGCCGCAAACTACAGTTGTTGCCAGCGGCCTTTCCGCCGGAACTTATACTGTTACCGTGTCCGATGGTTCTACATGTGCTGCCGGAACAGCAATGATCACCATTGCAGAACCTTCAGAGCTGACAGCTATTGCAGTTCAAAGTAATCCGGTTACTTGTGCCAATGATGGAATTGCCAGTGTAACTGCCTCCGGAGGCACTCCTGACTATACCTACTCATGGAGTACTTCCCCTGTCCAAAACACAGGTATTGCCACAGGCCTTTCTGCCGGCACCTATACCGTTACGGTTACCGATTTCAATGGATGTACAACGACAGCAATAGCAACAATTATCCAGCTTATTGGTGGCCCGGTTACAACAATTGGCTCAGCAGAGATTTGTGACCAACTGGAGTTTGTCATACCGCTCACAGTAGATAATTTCTCAGATGTCGGAGCCATCAATCTCACCCTTTCCTATAACCAGACTTATTTGCAGGTGATCGGTGTAACCAACAATCTCATCCCTTCTGACTGGGCCCCTGATTTTAACTATGGGGTTTCCGGGAAAATTACCATTGCTGCCTTTGGAGGAACCACTGCATTTTCATTACCCCCTGCGTCTGACCTTCTTTACATCACCTTCAAGGCACTGGCACCCATCAATTCTACCCTTTTAACCTGGAATGAGCTGCCACCAAATGCTTGTGAATATGGAAATGAAAATGGGGAATTTGTATATTGTAAGAACCCATTCGGAGATTACTTTAAAAATGGCAGTGTTAAGATAAACCCCGTCATATCTGCAGGAATCAGTGCTCATTCCGATGTACAATGCTCAGGTAGCAGTACCGGTAGTGCAACGGTTACGGCATCAGGTGGC
Source organism: uncultured Bacteroidales bacterium (assembly GCA_903875045.1). GTDB lineage: Bacteria > Bacteroidota > Bacteroidia > Bacteroidales > FEN-979 > CAIVAT01. The sequence goes on along the minus strand of CAIQUS010000033.1, from coordinate 28,893 downwards.
AATTCGGTATATTCCTATTACTGGAACTCATCTCCTCCCCAATATACCAATGTCGCAAGCGGTCTGAGCGCAGGTATCTATGCTGTACAGGTTACCGATGCCGGTAGTTGTGCGGCAACAGCCACAGTGGAGATATTGCAGCCGGGAGCACCCCTTTTGGCAGGTGCCCTGCCAATCAAACAGGTAACCTGTGCAGGAGGCAATGACGGAATCGCAACGGTTACCGTCTCAGGCGGTTGGAATACCAATTACAGCTACTTATGGAATAATGGCCAGAGCACACCAACAGCCACCCAGTTAACAGCTGGTATTTATATAGTTACAGTGACAGATGCCGGTTCATGTGCCATCACTGCTTCAACTACAATCACCAATATGCGGGCAGGTCCTGTAACAACAATTTCGACTTTGAACCTTTGCCCGGGTACCACAAGCGTGGATGTGCCAGTTAAAGTTTCTTCATTTAACAATGTTGGCGGTTTCCAATTACATTTTTCGTATGTAAATGGTGAATTGACATCACCAGTTTTGGTACCTGGGTCATTGCACCCGGATATTGATGCCTGGGGGACCTTCCTCATTAATACGGCTACTGCCGGCACCATCACCCTGTCCGCCTACGGGCTTTTACCCAATAATGGAGTAACCCTGGCCGATGGCACCACCCTTTTTTCCTTGAGATTCAGTGTTGTAAGTGGTACAACATCCTCAACGATTAATTTTGATGAAAGTCCGCAGGGAACCTATTGTGAATATACGGATGTTGCCCCTGATTTTATTCCCTTCTGTGATAAACCGTTTGCTGATTATTATAAAGCTGGTGTTGTTACGCTATACCCGGTCCTGACAGCCTCCATAAGTGCCACATCTGATGTAAGTTGCTTTGGTGGCAGCAATGGCAGCGCAACAGTCAGTGCGTCAGGCGGAACATCATCCTATTCTTACCTGTGGAATACTGTCCCGGTTCAAAACACCATCAAAGCTGATGGCCTTACTGCCGGAACCTATACTGTTACCGTTACCGATGGGAGCACTTGTGCTGCCGCAACCGCCGAAGTGACCATCACACAGCCAACCCTCCTTGTCGCTACCGCTTTTCAAAGTAAACCGGTCACATGCAGTGCCGATGGAATTGCCACGGTAACGGCCTCGGATGGCACGCCTGACTATACTTATTCATGGAATACGGTTCCGGTACAAACCACAGATATGGCCACCGGATTAACTGCTGGGATATATATGGTCACGGTAACAGATTTCAACGGATGTACGATGACAGCCACTGCAGCGGTAGAGCAACTTCCGGGAGGTCCTGTCACAACCATCGGGTCTCTTGAGGTTTGCGACCAGCTGGAATTCACCCTTCCCTTAACGGTGGATAATTTTTCAGAAGTGGGCGCCATCAACCTCACCTTCTCCTACAACACGGCTTATTTACAGGTAATGGGTGTAACCAACAACCTTATACCTGCGGATTGGGCACCTGATTTCAATTATTCGGTTTCCGGGAAGGTCACCATTGCCGCCTTTGGAGGGACAACGGCATTTTCATTGCCTGATGCATCTGACCTTGTGTACGTCACATTCAAGGCGCTTGAACCGGTTACTTCTACCGCATTGACATGGAATGAACTACCCCCCACTGCTTGTGAATATGGCACTCAATTCGGAGAATTTGTATATTGCAGAAATCCGTTTGGGGATTACTTTAAAAATGGCAATGTAAAGATCAACCCGGTAATAACCGCAGGCATCACCACGCATACCGACGTACAATGCTTTGGCAGCAGCAGTGGCAGTGCAACAGTAACCGTGGCTGGCGGAAATTCAGCCTATTCGTATTACTGGAATTCAACTCCGCCGCAATATAGCAATGTGGCAAGCGGACTTTCAGCAGGTATCTATGCCGTACAGGTTTCCGATGCAGGAAGCTGCGCGGCAACAGCTACTGTTGAGATATTACAGCCTTCCGGGCCACTGTCGGTTTCGATCTCACAAATCAATCCGGTAACATGTGCCGGGGGGAGCAACGGATCTGCAACAGTGAGTGCAGAAGGTGGATGGAGCAGCGCTTACACGTACTTGTGGAATGATGGACAAAACACACCAACAGCTGCACTTCTTACGGCGGGTACCTATACCGTCACAGTGACCGATGCCAACTCCTGTGTTGCCACAGCATCTGCCTTGATTAATGAAATGAGGGCCGGACCTGTTACAACCATAACCAATGTGACCGTCTGCTCCGGAGCCACGACAGTGGATGTGCCGGTCAAAGTTTCGTCTTTTAACAATGTCGGAGGTTTACAGTTACATCTTACGTATGACAATACTAAACTGACCGTGCCTACCCTTGTGCCCGGGTCATTGCAACCGGGTATCGATGCCTGGGGAACCTGGCTGATGAATACTGCCACCCCCGGTACCATCGTCCTGTCTGCTTACGGACTTGTGCCAACAGACGGCGTAACCCTGGCTGATGGAGCCACCTTGTTTTCGGTTAGATTTGATGTCGTTAGCGGTGCAACATCCTCAACAATCACTTTTGATGAAAATGTTCAGGGAACCTTCTGTGAGTACACAGATGTTGCCCCAGGTTATACCCCGTTTTGTGATATTCCTTTCGTAGATTATTATAAACCAGGAGTTGTAACGATCATACCGGTTCTTACAGCCAACATCATTAATCACACCAATATCCACTGCTATGGCAGCAACAATGGCAGTGCAACAGTTTCTGCATCAGGCGGTACCTCCTCCTATTCCTATTTGTGGAATACGGTCCCGGCCCAAATCACCAATGTTGCGAGCGGCCTTACAGCAGGCACCTACACCGTTACAGTGACCGATGGCAGCACTTGTGCATCAGCTACGGCATCTGTAACCCTCACACAACCCCAGGCACTTTCGATAGTTATTGCACATACCAACTTACAATGTTTCGGTGCCAACAATGGTACTGCGACGGTTACGGTTACCGGAGGTACAACACCTTACAGCTATGATTGGAATACATCCCCGGTACAACATGGCAATCCTGCAACCGGGCTTGCCGCAGGTTCTTATACTGTAACAGTAACGGATGCCAATACATGTACGATTACATCGACGGTTGAAATTACCGGACCGGCAGCACTTTCAGTGCCCATATCACATGTAGATGTAACCTGCTTCGGCGGTAACGATGGCAGTGCCACGGTTACCGTATCAGGAGGTTCCACCCCTTATAGCTACCTCTGGAATGATGCCGCCGCACAAACCAGCTATATGGCCACTGGGCTAATAGCCGGAACTTATGTTGTGACAGTAACAGACGTATGTTCCGTAAATGCCACAGCAACAGCAGTGATCACCCAACCAGCCCAGGTAACCGTAAATGCAGGACCTGATCAGAGTTTATGTCAGCAAACCTATGCGGTCATTTACGGGGATCCGCAACCAGCAGGTGTTTGGTCGCAGGTTAGCGGAGCAAACCCGGTATTCTTCTATTACATTCCTGCGCTAAATGGTTATCTGGTCTATGGGATACAGATGGCTGATTCGGTTCCTTATGTTTTTAAATTTACCGTTACGGTTGGTTCTTGCAGCTATTCTGATACGATGAAGTTGTATAACTTCCATTATCCGTCTGTACCTTACGCAGGCACCGACAAGAATGTTTGTTTAAAATCCTATCCATTAAATGTGGTTATCATGAACGGCACTCACCCGTTATATGGTTCTGGAACATGGACACCGGTTGCCGGAACACCACCTCATACCATCGACAGCATTCATAATCCGCATACCAGGATCTGGTACACCGACCCGGGTACGTATAAATTCCTGTGGACAGTCACGAATGGAGCTTGTAATTCACCGCTTAATAATGACACTTGTGTAATCACAGTTTATGCACCGCTTGATGTTAACGCAGGACCGGATGCGGTTGTGTGCGGCGGTTCCCCTTATTATATTTCAGGTTCAAGTGGAACAACTGACCCATGTGTGACACGGTTATGGAAAACGAGCGGGACAGGTACTTTCAATTTTACCAATATTCTTCATCCGATCTATACACCAAGTCCGGCCGATATTTTGGCAGGACATGTCACGCTTACCATCAAAGATTCGATCGGCTGCTGCAGCCCATGTGGCCCTGCAATTGATGAGGATTTTATGGTATTGACTTTCAGTCCGCCACCAGTTCTTACACTGAGTGTTACGAATGTGGATTGTAACGGGTCTAACAGCGGGAGTATCACGGCCTCTGTTACCAGCGGCGGAGTGCCGCCATATTCCTATTTATGGAATAATTCTCAAACAGCTGCCACTGCAACCGGTTTGACAGCAGGCACCTATTCAGTAACTGTCACTGATGCCAATACTTGTTCTGCATGGGCCAGCGCGGTAATTACTGAACCCTCCAAGTTATCCATTGTATCTTCTGTCATTACCAATGTGAATTGTTACACCTACAATACCGGTATCATTTCACTGACCGCAGACGGAGGGGTGACCCCATACAACTATTTGTGGAACAATGCACAGACAACGAATGTCGCAACCGGACTTACAGCCGGGACCTATACGGTGACAGTTTCCGATGAACATTCCTGTTCATTGATACAGACTTGGTCCGTTACTCAGCCTGAAGCATGGTCAATCGGAATTAACGGACCGACTTCGGCCTGTTGCAACCTGAATGCACCGTATTCAAATGCTGTTTATACTGCTACCGTAGGTGGCAGCTATCTGGCACCTGTAACTTACCAATGGGCCGTTGAAGGAGGGACAATTATTTCCGGTCAGAATACCATATCCATTACCGTGAACTGGTCGTGCTGCACCAACGGCAAGGTGTGGCTGACCGTGACGGATTCCAAACCATGTGTGCTGACAACGTTTATCCCGATTGTGATCAGTCCTGTACCGGCGCCAATCATTACCGGTCCGCAGGAGGTTACAGCAGGGCAAGCAAATACACAGTACTGTACGCCCGACTATGCAGGCCATCTTTATTCATGGACTGTTATTGGCGGCACTGTGAGTTCCGGTCAGGGTACGCACTGTATCACGGTAACATGGGGGGCTTATCCTTCCTGTGGCTGCGGATCAGTTTCTGTTTCAGAAACTTTCAACGGATGCACCGGGACCTACACCCTTCCGATATCAATTATACCAGGGTTGAATGTCGACATTGCGGGCTATATGTCGTACGACAATGTCTATCAGACCAGGTTGAACGGAGTAGCTCTGCAATTGCGGAATTCATCCAATGCAATTGTCGGCAATACAGTGACTATTAACAATCCTGCCAATGGCGAGCCCGGATATTATGCCTTCACAAATGTTCCCAATGGCACTTATAGTATCAGTGGGAGTTATAACGGAACCTGGGGTGGAAACAACGCAACAGATGCTTTACTTGTTCAGTTGTTTGTTTTATCAAGTTACCCGATGAACGCTTTCCAGCAGATTGTTGCGGATGTCAATGCAAGTTTAACCATTAGCGGACTGGATGCGCTCTACATCAAACTGAGAACAGTCGGATCAATCACCTCCTACCCGGCGGGCGACTGGAAAATCAAGGATACGACCTTCACATCCCCGAATACTTCACTTAACCTGACAGCACTTTGTTTTGGGGATGTAAATAATTCCTTCATCCCGATGGGATACAAAGAAACCACCTTCCTGTCACTCATTGAAGATGGTGTAATGCGAGTCCCTGTAAGCGAACCGTTTACCTATGACATCCATAGCAGCAGGGAGGCCGAACTTGGTGCCATGACCCTCTTCCTTGGTTACGATCAGGACCGTTTTGAAGTGATAGATATCACCAGCAATTCTGAGGGCCTGAAATATTCATTTGGCAATGGAAAAATTGCTGTTGCATGGTCGGATACCAAACCAATGAAGGTGAATACCAACGATCTTTTGCTGAGTCTGAACATGAGGACGAAGGATAAGATTACGGAACCTTCACGGGTATTCCATATTCAACCGGGCAGTGAGTTTACCGATGTTCTGGCCAATCCTTATGACAATTTCGATCTGAAGATGCCAAATGTGGTTACCCCCGGTGGTTCTCAGGAAATATCGCTGTACAATTATCCGAACCCGTTCTCAGGAACCACTAATATCGTGTATACATTACCTGAATCGGGCCATGCTACCCTTGTGCTGACCGATCTGTACGGGCATACAATCCGCACACTGGTCGACCAGACTGAAAATGCAGGTTCATATACGGTTACGGTAGATCCTGCCGGATTGAACATGACGCCAGGGGTATACCTCTACAAAATCATCTTCGACAGTTCAACGGATACTTATGTAAAGGTTAACAAAATGGTCTTTACACGGTAACCAATCACACAGGTTATCACCAGATGACCTGATAAAATCAAACCGGGAGGTGAGGTCAGTGAATGATCTCCCTCCCGGTTTTTTTTCGAAAATAATTCAGCCCTTTCCCGGAAAAGATTTTTATTTTTGAACTTCACAAAGCGTATTTCTATGTCCATTTCACAAAATGCCCTCGATCCGAAGAAATATTACTTCATCGATACTTCTTTCAACCTTTTGATGAAACGCCGGATTTATCAGATCCTGCTGATTTCAAGTACATACGACTCCTTTATGCTGGAGGAGGACGGGCGTATTGATGAAACGATTTTTATGGAGTATGTCTCGCTTAACCTCCGTTACCCGCCACAATTCATCAAGGTAACCTCTGAGGAAGAGGCATTCGAGGTACTGGATGATAAACGGATTGAATTGGTCATCTCCATGCTCAACATTGAGAAAACCGATACTTTCGACATTGCCATGCGGATCAAAAAACGGTACCCCCGGATTCCAATCGTTGTGCTGACCCCATTCTCCAGGGAAGTCAATATGAAACTTGCTGAAAAGGACCTCAGTGCCATTGACTATGTTTTTTGTTGGTTAGGCAATGCCGGTATTCTGCTTGCAATTATCAAACTGATCGAGGATAAAATGAACATTGACCAGGATCTGCTCCAGGGTGTTCAGGCGATTTTATTGGTGGAAGACTCCATCCGGTTCTACTCTTCGTATCTTCCCAACATCTATAAAATATTGCTCAAACAATCAAAAATCTTCATGTCTGAAGGATTGAATGAGCACAACAGAATGCTTAGGATGCGGGGCCGCACAAAAATATTGCTGGCAACCAACTATGAACAGGCTGTAACCATGTGGGAAAAATATAAAAACAACCTCCTGGGCATCATCACCGACATCTCATTCATGAGGGCAGGGGAGACAGATAAAACCGCCGGAATTAAATTTGTGGAAAAGGTACGGTCTGAAGATGAATACATGCCAATCTTGTTTCAGTCTACAGATGTTGAATATGAATCCCTGGCGAATGAAATGAAAGTCGGGTTCCTGAATAAAAATTCTAAAACCTTATCCATTGAACTAAGAAACTTCATCACCGAACATTTTTCATTTGGCGATTTTATTTTCATTGATCCGAAAAACGGGCGGGAAATTACCCGTGCGGCCGATCTGAAATCATTGCAAAATAAGATATTCGAAATCCCCGATGATTCGCTGCTTTATCACATGCAACGCAACCATTTTTCGAAATGGCTCAATGCACGGGCACTGTTTCCGATCGCGGAGATGTTCAGGGATGTGTCGGTCACGGCTTTTGCAAATGACATGGATGATGCCAAAAGATATCTGTTTGATGCCATCACAGCTTTCCGGATTAATAAAGCCAAGGGAGTTATTGCCGATTTCGACCGCGAGCGTTATGATGAATACCTTCAATTCGCCAGAATTGGCGAGGGTTCTATTGGCGGAAAAGCCCGTGGACTGGCTTTTCTCGATTCCCTGATCAAGCGCAACCGCCTCACAAACCATTATGAGGATGTTCTGATCACAATTCCACGTACGGTGGTACTTGGTACCGATATTTTTGATGAATTCATGGAGGAGAACAACCTTTACGAGATTGCTTTATCCGACCGCAGCGACAAGGAAATCCTCACCCGGTTTGTTAAATCCAGGTTACCATACCGCATCCATGAAGACCTCTACCGCTTCATCTCCTGTCTCCATAATCCCATTGCCATCCGATCATCCAGTTTATTGGAAGATTCGCATTATCAGCCATTTGCAGGAATTTATTCGACCTACATGATCCCGAACATCAAATTCAATGAACGGGTGATGATCGATAAATTGAGTGAGGCGATCAAGAGCGTATATGCTTCGGCATATTTTAAGGACAGCAAATCATATATGGCCGCAACCCTCAACATGATCGATGAGGAAAAAATGGCCATTGTTTTACAGGAAGTGACAGGAAGACAGTATGGTAACCGTTTTTATCCTGTGATTTCGGGGGTGGCACGTTCAGTTAATTTTTATCCGTTGGATCCTGAGAAACCAGGCGATGGAATCGCGAATATTGCTTTTGGATTGGGAAAATACATTGTGGATGGCGGGAATGGAATCCGGTTTTCACCGAAATATCCAAAAAAAATCCTTCAGCTGTCCAGCCCTGAAATGGCACTAACCGATACACAGAAATTCTTTTTTGCACTTGACCTGCGTCCTGACAGTTTTTCACCTGACACCGATGATACGGTGAATCTGATGAAATTAAGGATTAAGGATGCCGAGGAAGATCATGCATTGAAATTAGTTGCATCAACCTTCGATTTCGAAAGCAATCAGCTGAAAGACGGAACCCTCGCCGAGGGGAGACGGATTATCACCTTTTCGCAGTTGCTTAACCACGATACCTTTCCGCTGGCAGCTATTTTAAAACAGGTTCTCGAGATCGGACAACGCGAAATGAACAAACCGATTGAGATCGAATTTGCGGTGAATCTTGATATGCCCAAGGGACAGCCAAAGGTATTCAGCCTGCTGCAGATCCGTCCGATTGCCGGCCAGGATGAAAGTATCAATTTAAAACCGGAGAACGTTCACGCCGATGATACGCTGCTGATCTCGCATACGTCCCTTGGAAACGGTATTATCAAGGGGATTTATGATTTTGTATATGTGAAGCCCGACATGTTCGATTCACTAAAGAGTGTTGAGATTGCCGACAGGCTTGATAAGGTAAATGAGAGATTTTTGCAGGAAAAGAAAAACTATGTACTGGTAGGCCCGGGGCGATGGGGAACAAATGATTTCACACTTGGCATTCCGGTAAAATGGCCACAGATCAGCGCGGCCCGTGTGATTGTGGAATCAGGCCTTGACCACTACCGGATTGACCCCAGTCAGGGTACTCACTTCTTCCAGAATCTGACATCCTTTCGTGTGGGTTATTTTACCATTAATCCATTCATCCAGGATGGTTTTTACAATCTCGAATTTCTCAACAACCAGCCGGCTTTTTTCGAAGATGAATACATTCGTCATGTCCGGTTTGATAAACCGATGCGTATCGAACTGGATGGCAAGAAGAATTTTGGTGTGGTGTATAAGCCATAATTGAAAATCTCCGATTGAGGGAGACAACCCCCTTTTATGGAATTTTAAATGGCTGCTTCCTGAAATTCCTGTTTAATCCAGTTTAATAATTTTTCCGGCCATTGTTTTGTTCCCTGAAATTACCCGGATAAAGTAGATTCCGGATGGTTCATCTGTGATTGAAAACTCATGTTTTCTATCACCCATCATAACAGCGGATGTTATGATCTCTCCATGCATTCCGAAAATCTCAACTTTCATGATGGAAGATTTCAGATTACTATTTATTTCGAGTATAAACTTTCCGGATGTTGGATTAGGATATACTTTGAAATCAGCAGAGGGAAGGACAGGGCTTAAAAGTGTTTCACTATTTTCAATAACAGACATAGATTCAGAAATATACGGAGCAAATCCGGCAGCAATGCAACACGGGTTGTTGATGAGGTACCCATGCATATATCCTCCGGGGTAAACCCTTGTTCCAGGTAAATAATTGATTTTTTGACCTGCCATCATGGTAGCATATCCGCCATTCTGAACTGTAAAGGATGTCCCATTGCCTGCTATCGCAATGGTTTGTGTAGCATTATAGCATTTGTTCTGGGTATTGAAAACTGTAACATTTACCACAGATACTTGTGGGGAAACGATACTGATAGTTGCTGTTACAGGTGTTCTTGAAGATGATGTACATCCATTCAAGGTCGCATCAACATAATAGGTGGTGGTGGTCGCAATGGATGGTGTGATAAAGTTACCGCCTGTCCCTAATATTGAACCACCAGCTGCACCAGCATACCAGTTGATTGTTCCTGCTGATGAGGCCGCACCTAATACTACTGAACCTGATCCACAGCGTGACCCCGGAGTTATACCGGTTATAGTGGGCACTGTTTTAACAGTTGCCAATATGGCTGTTCTTGCATTTGTTGTACATCCATTTGCTGTTGCATCGACGTAATAGGTGGTTGTTGCTGAAATCGATGGTGTCGTGTAAGATGTTCCTGTTCCAAGAGAAATACCGCCTGCAGGCACGGCATACCAGTTGATGGTTCCTGTTGAGGCTGTTGCGCCTAATGTTATTGTGCCTGTACCGCATCTTGAACCTGGAGTTGTACCGTTAATAGCAGGTGGAGTGCAAACCGGGATTGCAGTTACCTGAACAGACACGGATGGTTCATCCGGGTCGTTGGACGGGATGGTAATGATTCCTGTTTGTGTTGTGGTACCTACCAGAGACCAGTTCACAGTGGCAGTGATGCTTTGTGAGCCTGATGGCGTGATGGTGAATGGCGTGGATGGGTATCCGGAAGTTGTCAGCCATGTTTTATTATCAGTGATGGAAGTAATTGATAAATTCCCTGTACCCAGATTTTGAATGGTAAAGGATCCGGAGGTGCCTGAATTGCTAATTGCATTATAGGCATTGATACAACCCCCGCTGACGGTAACCCCATCAAGGTCAGCAATTGGAACCACGGTGTTCATGATGGTGGTTTTTACAGTTGACCATGATAAAGCTGGATTGTTGGCGTATAACAGAGCGGCTAACCCGGCCACCAAAGGCGTTGCCATTGATGTTCCGGATATGATACCATAAAAGGAGGAACTCAGCCCTTGTCCGGGGGATCCGAAATTAATTGCCGTTGCATTGTCAGGTTTGGTTGAAAGTATTGAGACTCCATAAGCGCCTACATCTACAGAAGTTAACCCGAAATTGGAAGAGGTTGCAATAATATTATTGCGATCAATTGAGGCAATTGAAATTATATTGTCACAGTCATAACTGGATGGATAATGAGGAGTTACATCATTATCATCTCCAATATAATCTGAACCTCCATTGCCGGCTGCGGCTGCAAAAATCATGTTTGAATTCAGAATGGCCGTTCTTAATGTACTACTGAAGGATCCCCCTCCCCAACTATTATTTGTCAATGTGGCACCATTATCTGTGGCGTATTCAATGGCTGAGATAGCATTAGAGGTGGATCCATTCCCGGTATCATTTAAGAATTTCAGTGCCATAAGTCTCACTGTACGGCAAACACCTGTTACACCAATGGAGTTATTCCCAACTGCTCCAACTGTTCCGGCAACATGTGTTCCGTGACCGTTAAAATCTGTCGGTGTGTTGTCATTATACGCCCAGTCCCAGCCATGAATATCGTCGATGTATCCATTATTGTCATCATCTACTCCATTACCGGGAATTTCTCCCGGGTTGGTCCACATATTTGCTTCCAGATCAGGATGATCATCATCAATTCCAGAATCAATGATGCCTACTACCACGGTTGAACTACCGGTACTAATATCCCATGCCTCCGGTGCGTCGATGTCTGCATCTGAAGTGCCTCCGTCCTGTCCGGTGTTGTGCATACCGTATAACCCCGGAAAACCAGGGTCGTTTGGGGTATTCACTGTTGCACTATAAATGCTGTTTGGCTCAACAATCTCAATGAGCGGGTTATTTAATAATTTGGTGGATATTGTGGCTACAGTTGTACTGTCATTAATTCTGTAATGATACAAATCCGGAACAATGCTGAATTTTTTAATCCGGATCAATGAATGATCCCTCTCAAAGCCCGAAACTGCTGATAATTCAGTGTTGCCAATGAACTTTATTAATAGCTCCTTTTCAATATAGTTGCCCGATAGTTGCTCAGAAAGAAGTTTGGATTTTTCAAGGGATGATAAACCAACCATTGATCCATTTGTCTTTTTTTGAATATCGGGATTGTTTGCAGGTGTATTTGGTGAGTCCGCCTGCTGGTTTATTGTAATCGATGCGGGTATAACATTAATGTCAGGAATGCTTTGTATCTGGATGGTTTTTGTACGTGAATACTCATTGTCGCTTTCATTGGTTTCGGTAATGGTTCCATTGGCATCCGCTACGATTTTAAAAGTATGGGAACCCGCTGAAAGTGGTCCGATGATGGCATCAGTGACGGCCGCATACGTATTAGCGTTGAGACCAGGGCTGCTATATGTGTTGAATAAGCCGCCATCTACATATAGTTTATAATAATAAGTCTGTGTAATATTGCAGGTTCCACTGTTAATGACAGCCCAATCGAGGTAAATGGGCTGATTATTGTAAATAGTGGTGGCGGATATGCTGGTTCCTGCAATTGTAGAAAGAACAATTTTATCGTCCCATCCGGAGGGTTGATACGGAGTGAGATTTACGCAAACCAATACCGTGATAATTTTTGTACGGGTGTATTCATTGTCACTTTCATTGGTTTCGGTAACATTCCCATTGGCATCCGCAACGATTTTAAAAGTGTGTGAACCCGCTGAAAGTGGTCCGATGGCGGCATCAGTAATGGCAGCATACGTATTGGCGTTGAGACCAGGGTTGCTATATGTCGTTAATAATCCGCCATCAACATATAATTTGTAATAAAAAGTTTGCGGAATGTTGCAGGTTCCACTGTTAATGACCGCCCAATCAAGGTAGATGGTCTGGTTGTCATAAATGGTGGTCGCAGAGGTGTTTGTTCCGGTAACTGTGGAAAGAACAATTTTATCGTCCCATCCGGAGGGTTGATAGGGGGTGAGATTGGCGCAAACTGACACCGTAATAGTTTTTGTGCGGGTGTATTCATTGTCACTTTCATTGGTTTCGGTTACATTCGCATTGGCATCCGCAACGATTTTGAATGTGTGGGAACCCGCTGAAAGTGGTCCGATGGCGGCATCAGTAATGGCAGCATACGTATTGGCGTTGAGACCAGGGCTGCTATATGTTGTTAATAATCCGCCGTCAACATATAATTTGTAATAAAAAGTTTGCGGAATGTTGCAGGTTCCACTGTTAATTACCGCCCAATCAAGGTAGATGGTCTGGTTGTCATAAATGGTGGTCGCAGAGGTGTTTGTTCCGGTAACTGTTGAAAGAACAATTTTATCGTCCCAACCGGAGGGTTGATAGGGGGTGAGATTGGGACAAACTGATATCGTAATTGTTTTTGTGCGGGTGTATTCATTGTCACTTTCATTGGTTTCGGGTACATTCGCATTGGCATCCGCAACGATTTTGAAGGTGTGGGAACCCGCTGAAAGCGGGCCGATGGTGGCATCCGTGATGGCAGCATACGAATTAGCATTGAGACCAGGGCTGCTATAGGTGGTTAATAACCCGCCATCAACATATAATTTGTAATAAAAAGTTTGCAGAATGTTGCAGGTTCCATTGTTAATTACAGCCCAATCAAGGTAGATGGTTTGGTTGTCATATATAGTGGTTGTGGTGGTGTTTGTTCCGGTAACTGTGGAAAGAACAATTTTATCGTCCCATCCGGAGGGTTGATACGGAGTGAGATTGACACAGACTGCAGCGGTGATGGTTTTTGACCGTGTATATTCATTGTCGCTTTCATTGGTTTCGGTTACATTATAATTTGCATCCACAACAATTTTAAAAGTATGTGTTCCTGCAGAAAGAGTGCCAATTACTGCATCAGTTATGGAAGCATAGTAATTGGCATTCAGACCAGCTGTACTGTAGGTTGCCTTCAACGTGCCATCAACATATAGTTTTGTATAGAAAGTTTGTGTGATATTTAAGGTTCCATTATTAATGGCAGCCCAGTCAAGGTATATTGTCTGGTTGCTATAAATTGTTGAAGCTGAGGTGTTTGTTCCTGTTACTGTCGAGAGAACTATTCTGTCATCCCATCCCGCAGGTTGATATGGTGTAAGGTTAACTCCGGCAAGCGTTGTTTTTAACGGGAGATTATTATTGTCTGGGTTCTTCGATTGCGGCTCAATGTTTTTTACAGGACTGACATTGATCTCATTCACTGTTGTTTCTGTGACAGAGTCCACAGCATGGATAAACGTTGCAACCTCACCAGGGCTTGCATCTCTTAACGCGTTGTTTTCATTCAGCGATTCAGAAAAAATGAGTGGTTCATTTTTGTATTCCTGAGTTTTTGCTGTCGTTATCCACATCCAGAATGTTGATAAACAAACCAGTCTTAATAAAAAGGCCTTTTTCATGATTGAACATTTTACAGTGAATTAATATATCATTAATTAAGGTGAGTCTATATTTGTGAAAGCGCATCAAACAGCAAGGCACAACTCAGATAAATTAAAATAGTATAATTTGCATGTATTTAAAAATGTAATGGTCAATGATGATTGAATTGGATCATGGGAATTTGATGTAACTCGAGAGCATAATCGACAGTATCATCGTCATATTTTGTCTGAAATTTGATCCAAATATAGTGTATCTATTTCAGTATGTCAATACGTTATGGTCATTATGTTTTTAAATGCCTGACCGGGAGGTGAATAATTTGTGTATTTTGTCTTTGTTAGGGTTGCAGAGTTGAATATTCGTGTTTGTTTCTTCGTTTTTTGCACAATTTCAAATCTCCCGGGCCAAAATATTTTGGTGGTTCAGATGCAGAAGAAACAAGTGGGTTTATGTGGGGATTTCAATACCCTGAATTCAGAATTGGATATAAATCGGCATGGCCGAGCCCAGGGATTTGAAGTAAACAATAAGGGCGACCACGGCAATGGCCAGGAGTGCTTTATAGGGCCATGCAAGAGGAATGAGCTGTTCTCTGAGCTTTTGGTTCAATCCTTCGGGAGTGAAGTGAAGCAGGTATCCTGCAATGATCATCAGCAGAACAGGGTAATATGCCGAAATGAATGCCGGAAAACCCTGAAGGTAGAAATTTCCGGTTATCTGTGAGAAAACGATAAGGCTTTCTTCAGGGGTATGCATTCGAAAGAAGACCCATCCCAGGGATACAAAAGAGAAAGTGAGGATGATACCGGTAATCCGGTCTGCTTTTTTGAACGTTGGCCCTCGTCCCTTTTTATACTTACGTGTGGTGTAACTCCACGATTTTTGCACCCCAAGTGCAATACCATGCAGGAGCCCCCATAAAAGAAAATTCCAACCGATGCCATGCCATAAACCGCAAATGGTAAAGGTGATCAAGGCTGTCAAATTAAAGATAACGATATCTGTACGTAAGTAATTTCGCGAAAAGAGATATTCCTTTTTCGTGAAACGGGATAGCCGGAATGCAACAGGCAGAAAGATATAGTCCCTCAGCCAGCTTGACAAGGATATATGCCATCGCCGCCAGAATTCCCCGATATTCTCCGACCTGTATGGGAAATTGAAATTGACTTTGATGTCGAATCCCATCCACCGGGCAATGCCGCGGGCCATGTCGGTGTAGCCGCTGAAATCGCAATAAATCACCAGGGAATATCCAAGTATGGCGGCAAGGTTTTCCATGCCGGTGTATCGTTCGGGGGAACTGAAAACCTGTGAAACCAGATGAAGATTCACATAATCGCCGATCACCATTTTTTTGATGGCACCTGAAAGGATCAGAAAATATCCTTCTGCAACATCTTCCCGCGAAAGGCTGAACCGTTTTGACAGCTGTGGAAGAAGGTCTTTGGCCCGTTCAATGGGGCCCATCTGGACGATTGGGAAAAAGGTGATGTAGGTTAGATAATTCTTAAGCGAAGGTTCGGGAAGGAGCACTCCTTTCTTTACATCGATGATATAGCTGAGATTTGCGAAGGTGTAAAATGAAAGCCCCGCCGGAAACATCAATGTGGCAAAGTCCCATTTCATTGTTGCAAAAAGGTTTATGATCCTGCTGAAGAGGGGTGAATATTTAAAGAGCACCAGGATGGCCAGGTTTCCGGCGATTCCGGATAACAAAATCAGGCTCTTCCTTCTGTTTATGGTCGTTGCACCAATTGACAGTGCGATCAGATAATTCATGATGCCGGCTGCTATGATCAGCAGAACGAATACGCCTGAACATTTGTAGTAAAACCAGAGTGAAAAAAACAAAATGATCAGCCCACGACTCTGCGGGGTACGCCCAAATGGAATGGATACCAGAAAAAAAAGCAGGAAAAAAAACAGGAAAAACGCCCCGGTGAAGAAAAACGGATTCGCCGGGTCATACAGGGATGAGGTGATAATCCAATCATATAGACCTGAGAAAGTATCTGAAACGGATATCATAGCTTTTTTAACCGGTTTTTTTTACTTTATTCCGTTGGATTTGAATTGTCTGTAACTGTTCATTACAGCCTCCCGGAGCAAAACCCCCTGGATGCCATAACCTTTGGTTGTAAAATGAATGTATTTACGATCGGTCAGCTTTTTTGCCTTCCATTTCGACATGCCTTCTTTACCTCCCATGATGGTGTACCAATCCCACAAAGCCATGCCGTTGGTATTTGCATACTGACGAAGTACACAACTCACCGTATCTGCCAATGGATTTGGTTTATAACTGGTGCGACGTTTTTTTCGGGTTGCTTTATAAATACCCGGAGGGGTTGTAAGGATCACGGCTGCATTGGTCCCATATTGGCGTATTTGGCTGATAAGCAAGTCTATGTCGCTCCTGAAAGATGCCGAGGAATATGCCTTTACGCCAAAAGCCTCATTGGTGCCAAGGGAAAAGATGAGCAAATCGGGGTGAAGCATGGATAATTGTGACACAAAGTGTTCGGATTCAAGATAGCTTGCGAACATCGCCCCGTTCACGCCGATGGTATGTACTATCACACCGGGTCCGGATGATTCAAGGCTCATGCCAAAGAATGTTGCCGATGTTTGTGATGCTTTTACGGGGATGGCTTTAATGCGAATCTTTTGAGGCTGGTCATCCATATAGAATGTGGTCTGGTATGTCCAGGATGAATCCACAACCGGGTACAGATGGCCGGTTAACTCATTACTTACTGAAAAGAAGTAGCAGCTATCCCTGTTTGCATGAAAAATTTTCAGGAAAGTTGAATCCCCTGAACTGGTGAAAGGGGAGGTAAACTCAATGGTGAAGGATGCTGACGGACTGGCCGACCACAAGGTGAACCCGGCGATGCCGGTTGGGAGTGGCCGCTTCATGGTGGCATTTCTGCCGGAAATCCAGGGGGTGTCGCAATGCGAAATGTATCCGGCCGGACCATTCGATTTAGCCAGCCGGTATGGGAACATCATACCACGTCCGGCATTGCCAAAGGCAGATTGCATCCATTCACGAAGAGGCTGGGTGACAATTCCCGGCTGAACATGTGAATCGCCAATGTGGACAACCACAGCCTTTTCACAACTTCCGTTCCCGATCCGTTCAAGTTTCATGAAAAACCCCTGCAATGCACCGGTGTCTCCTGTGATCCGGTTTTCCTGCAGCTTCAGAAAGGGGTAGCGCAACTTCAGTGAATCATATTGTGGCGGAGTTTCAAGGATGAATGTGGTATCCTGGCCGATCGTCCGGACAGGAAGGAGCAAGATGCATATTACAAAAATATATTGGCGAAAAGTCATAAGGCGGGTACTGAAAATTTTGCAGAAGTAACAGAATCAGGTTTTTGGATAAACCTGTCATATCCATTCATCAGGAATTCAAAAACCAGGGAGGCTATTTTTGCAGCACCTGCTCCATTGGGGTGTGTATAATCCTCGCCTGCCAGTTTCGGTTTTCCTTCCACCCACTTTTTCATGCTGTTTGCACCACCCATTGCTTCGTAAAGATTGAAAAAAGCAATGTGTTCTTTGGCCGCGATCCGTTGCTGAAGCCGGATGAATTCGGGTAGTGCCGCAGGAGTCTGGTATTCACCGGCAATCAGCGTGCTTCGGTCTGGCATGCTGATCATCAGGATGGAAATGCCCGGGGAGGATTGTTTTACATGCCTGATCACATTCTCCATGGCCATTTCATACCAGTGATAATCGTCGACACCCGGGGTAAATACGTTAAGACCGTAATGAATGATCAATAGTTTGTTGTGAAGGGTTGTGTTAAACCCTGAAAAAATATCAACAGGAATGGCATTAAGCGGAAGACCTGAGTTTCCGCGAAACGCATAATTGTCGACATATAGCCCGGGGCCATTTTCAAAATTAACGCCATAAAATACGCCGGGTTCTGTGCTCCTGACGTTGATTTTAAAAACCGAAAAGGCTGAATCGCGTGTAACAGTGTAGGATGAGACAGGGTTAACAGGGGTCAGCGACAAAAGATCTGAAGTGGTATCGGTGATGACTTGCAGCGAAATATTGTTTTTCCCGCCGAAAAGAATTTCTGCCTTGTGAAAAGGCCCAAATCCTGCGGGTGACTCAAACCTGGTTTCTGCTCCTTCCTCGGAAATATATACATAACCTGACATCCCGGGAAAAGCACCTTCAGCATTCCGGGGATGGACAAATGAAAATACATTCCAACTGTCGTTGAAACTCTGCTTGATGGTTGTCCGGAATCCCGGCAGGGGGGAAGTGACAGGAATAAAGCCGACCCCGTTCCCGCCAAACCTGCGTTGCATCAAACGCCGCAGCGGTTGTGTCACCAGGTCGCCTTCGATCATTGAGTCGCCAAAATAGGCAATATGAACAAGTGTTTGATCTGCCTGAAGTTTCTGAACCGATTGATAAAACATTTCCAGGCCCGTATAGGTACTTGAAATTGTATCCTGGTCAATGGGCAGCAGGCGCATCGAATCAGGTTTGACAATGGCCCGGGATGGCTGGTTTTTGTTTGCAAGGGACGCGGATTTGACCGGAACAATGCCGTGATGTTTTTCAGGGAAAACATGCATGATCCCCCCGGCAAGGAAAAACAGTGAGATTCCTGTTGCAATCAGAATCTTCAGGGGCTCAGTATTTCGTTGTTCCATAGTAAGGCAAGCAGGCAGAATACCATTCGGGCGGCAAAGGTATTGTTTTTATACAAGTGCCTTCATGGGATTTTTTGGTTCCTTACTGTTTTATGATTTTCATGGTTGCAGACTGGTTGCCGGAGATGACCCGGATGATATAGATACCGGCAGGTTTATCTGACAATGAAAAATCATGTTTTTGTTCCCCTCTCAGGGTCTTTTTCAACACTTTTTTACCATGGATACCATATATTTCTACGAGAATATCCGAGGTTGCCAATTCTCCGGTTAATTCCAGCATGAAATGACCGGAGGTAGGATTTGGGTACACTTTGAAACAACCCTGGCCAAAGGTGGGTGCAGGAACTTCAGCAGTGTTCAGCATATCGGACTGATTGGCAAAGGAATTGGGGGCAAATGCGGAGACACCGCAACATACGCCGGATGCGATATAACCACGCATATACCCGCCGGCATAAACCCTTGTGCCAGGTAAATAATTGATCTTCAGGCCTGCGACCATGGTAGAACTGCCTCCATTCTGAACATAGAAATACGTATTATTTCCTGCTACCGAAATGGTTTGCGTGGCGTTGTAACAGGCGTTTTGTCCTGATAAAACATTGATATTTGAAACAGCCTGCTGCGCAGGAACCGTTACAACTGAAACGCTTTTTGTCTGAGCCGCGCCGGGGCCGCACATATTCGAGGCTTTGACAGAGATGGTTCCACCCGCTGTACCTGCAGTTACGTTGATGGAGGTGGAGGCAGAGTTGCCGCTCCAGCCAAATGGCAGAACCCATATATAGGCAACCGCTCCGCTCACTGGTGAAATGCTGTAGGTTGAAGTGGTATACTGGCACATTGATGTTGGACCGGAGATAGCGCCAGGCTGCGCAGGAGCTGCACTGACAGTTACACTTTTACTTTGAGTGGGACCCTGGCCGCAGCCATTATTGGCTGAAACATAAATTGTTCCACCAGCTGCGCCTGACGTGGCATTGATGGAAGTAGTGCTGGAACTTCCGCTCCAGCCATTTGGTAATGTCCAGGTGTAATAAGTTGCTCCGGCTACATCCGCAATGCTGTAGTTTATCGTATTGCCCTGGCAAACCTCTGAAATACCTGAAATAGTTCCAGGCTGAGATGGCGCATTGCATGATCTTGTGAAAGCCAATGTAAAACTGCCATAATTTGCATTATATCCTTTTACTTTTAGGTAAACACCCCCTGACACCGAATAATTACAAGTCCATGTAATACTTGATCTGGCAGATTCACAACCATCATCGTCGCTGATTAATTCGGTGCATGAAATGTCAGAATATAATAATAGTTGTGTGTCAAAATCCGCAGTAGCTCCATTGCCGCAGCCGGTTTTAAAAGTATAAGTATAATCTGGCAGAACGGAAAAATAGTACATCTTGCAACCATATAACAGAATACTTGAGCTGGTTGTCTGCCAGTTGGCATTGGGTAAAAAACTGTTATTAAAGGAAGGGCAGGAGGCGCAGGTACCAGTTTGCTGTGTAAAGTTGGCAACCAGCGATCTGCTTCCGGATACAATAAATGGATAACTGGATGTGACAGAAACCTGAGAGCCATTTTCTGTCCAGTTTGTGAATGTATAACCACTATTTGCTGTGGCCGTAACAGTACACTGCTGACCATTTTGATAGTTTCCGCCGCCACTTACCGACCCCCCCGATGCATTATTGGATGCGACAGAAATGGTATAGGTAACCGGGCCGGCTGTTGTGAAATACTTCACCGGTGTATAATTTGATGATTGATTGCATACATAAGATTTAACCGTCCAGTAGTAGGTCGTATTGGCAGCCGGTCCGGAATAGCTGCCCGTAGAACCACTTGACCAGGTGTAATTTGAGGTTGATCCGGTGTTGTAATTGACCGGAATTGCAGAAGAAGGAGTTGATGAGGCCGTAAAGCCAGTTGCGGCACTCCAGCCGGAATTTGAGGTTGAAACTTGTAACCTGTATTCAGGTGATGCACCGCTGATGTCATTCCAGTTAAAGGAGACAGGGATACTCACGTTTGATTGTGCGTTTGTTGGAGCAGATGGAGTGGGTGGCCCAAATGTGCATGCGTTTGAGGTATAGGAGGAACCAGAAACCGGGACTCCGCTATTGGTTGTTACATCACAAAAGCTGGTCCATAAAGACTGGTTATACCAACTGCCATAGGTATCGGCATTCATCACCATGAAATGCAAATGCGGTCCGGTAGAGCAACCTGTATTGCCACTTTTCGCGATAGTTTGTCCTTGTGTAACCGTTTGACCGACGCTCACCAATGCACCATTGTAAAGTAAATGCAGGTATAAAGTACTTGTTCCGTCCCCGTGATCAATAACAATACGGTTTCCCGAATTCAGCTGAGTTGTGGTACACGGAGGTTGATAGTTTGTGCTGTAACCTTCTGTAACGTGGCTTACCGTTCCACCTCTTGATGCTGTGATGGTTGTGTTTGAAGGCAATCCAAAATCAAAGGCAAAGGAAGCCTCTCCTGTATGGCTGCCGGTATTGTTTCCTTGTGTACAGGTGTATGTTGTTCCATTGGGGAAGGGCAGTTTATAAACACATTGCGATTTTAAAGCAAACGAAACTGTCAGGGTAAGTAAAAAAAGCAGAACATTTTTCATCGGATAAAATTAGTTAGTTTAATATGGTTTTATAATATTCACGTTTACAGCCTGATGGGAAGGATGCCCTGTTTCTCCGGATTCCGATAACATCCATTTTCACCTGGGTAGCAGAGATGCAGTAACATATTCCAACAATAAATGGTCATGGAATGAAAGGCAAATGTATTATATTTAGCTCTGTTATTCAGTATGTTATGGTCGTTATTTTTTTAACAGCATGATTGGTAGCCTGATGTTGCGAATGTTTTTTTGTTGTTATGGCATTTTCGTCAGCGGGCATCAATTTATTTCACTAACTTTGGTAGATGGAAACTTTTTTTTCTTTTCCGGGCTTAACCATGCCACAGATGAGGTAAAACGAAAAAACCATAAATGGCAGAATGTTATCCGCCCTTTCATTACATTTATTTTAATTGCAGGGTGATGGTATCCAGTGATTATTGTCTTAAAATGCTTTAAAAATCAGTCAATTGCAACAGGAAGATTATATTAAAAGACAAATCGATCAACTCGGACGGGTCCTTGGGAAAATACTCGCTGACATTACCGGACTTAGCAGCAATTCGAACGGTTCTGATGGGATTGAGATTGCGGACCAGCTGATTAAGGATGAATTGGCCTTGAATTTTAGTGAAATGTATCAGATGCCAGCTGAAAAGGTTATTCAAATCCTCCGGGGAAATAAGAAATTCAGCGATGAAAATATTGACAAGGTGGCTGATATTTTTTTCATGCTCGCTGAAAAACCCGGCCGGAATGGTGCCTCCATCGATCAGAAGCAAAAATTTCTGGGATTGGCACTTGCCTTTTATGAACATCTTGACAAAACCAGTTTAACATACTCCTTTGACAGACACCTTAAAATCATGAAAATAAGAAGTGCGTTATGAACCATGGTTCCCAGAGGTTCGTAGAGGTGTTTCATTAACACATCAAATTTCAAAATGTTAGGATATTGGTTGAAGTGACAGCTTATTATTAAATAAGTTATGAAAGTATTTTTATTGATTCTAAACCTAAATTGTAGATAAAGATAGTATATTCAGCATTTTAAGGGGCAATTGTTGAATATTTTATTTTATTTTGTTACGATTTTCCCGAAAACCGCCTCCATTTCAATGAATGCTTTCTTTTCCGGGAAGACCTTGTTTAAATTTTATCGGATAATCCATGAAAAAGTCGTTACTGTTTCTATTTTGTACTGTTTCCATTATATTCACTTACGCGCCAGCGTTTGTCATGGCGCAGTGTTCAGTTGCCATCACTGCTTCCCCGGCTGCAGCTGTTTGTGCCGGACAAACCGTGACACTCACCGCTGCCGGGAGTGGGGGAGTGGGCTTATATAACTATTCATGGAGTACCGGTGCAACTACCTCCGGCATCACCACCCTTTCAGCCGGAACGTACAGGGTTACAGTTACCGATCATGATGTTCCGCCATGTGTTGTTTCATCATGGAGGGTTGTAACATTAACTCAGTTGCCAACGCCAACCATATCCGGTCCAAGCTGTGTGTGTATCAATCTGGCTGGTAGTAACTACTCAACACCCTTGATTACAGGGCATACCTATTTATGGACTGTTGCCGGAGGAACGATTACTTCCGGTCAGAACTCGAACCAAATCACAGTTACATGGGGAACCGGGAGTGCAGGTTCTGTCACCGTTCAGGAAACGATTACGGCTACCGGTTGTTTGGCGGAAGCTACATTGCCCGTCACGATAAGCAGCACCTATCCTTCCGCTGCTTTTACGGTGGTTAACAATTATGCTTGTTCCGAAGATGTCGTGAATTTCCAGGGCCCTGCAGGAGCAGGTTTAACCTACTTCTGGACTTTCGGTGATTCTGGACCCAATAATACAAGTACGTTAAAGAATCCCAGCCATGTTTATAAAAGTTATGGATGTGACACATCCAACTATAATGTCACCCTTAAAGTTACTAATTCATGCGGGTGTTCAACTACCTCCCCGGCACAGATTGTTAACATAAAACAACAGCCCCGGCCAAGGCTGACTGACCCTGATCCGACACCGTTCAGCAATTGTGATAATAACCCGACGCCTGCCAATCCTGTTTTTAGCCTGACCGTTAATAACAGTACCCAAAATACATCCTGCATCACAGGTTATACCATCAACTGGGGTGATGGCGGAGGTCCGATTCCCTACCCGGCAGGTTTTACAACAGCCAATCACACCTACAATGATTTAGGGGCATATAACCTGACTATCACCGCAACATCTTCAACTGGATGCACCAATGATACTACTTATGTGGTTGCAAACCAGAGTAATCCTGCAGTTGGGATCAGCGCGGGCGGAGCCACATCGGGATGTTTTCCCCAAACATGGCCATTCACCATCAGTGGGGCCGGTAATAATTCGCCCGGAACAAATTACCGGATTGAGTTTGGCGATGGAACCTATCTTTTTAAGACAAATGCCGAATTACTGATAGATAGTGTTGTTTTTCATACCTATACGACATCTTCGTGCGGACAGGGTTTGCCAGGGAACCAGTTCATAGTGAAAGTTACTGCGATCAATGCCTGCGATTCAACCTATTCCCTGGTCAGCAATATAAAAGTTTATAAGCCACCTGTAGCGAGTTTCACTTCAGTTCCGGCAAATATCGGGTGCAATAATTCCGCGGTGTGTTTTACAAATACCACAGCTACTGGTTTTGGATTCAACTGTTCCACATTAACAAGTTATTTGTGGAATTTTGACGATCCATCTTCCGGGGCCGGTAATACTTCAACGTTGCTAAACCCTTGCCATACCTTTTTAAGTGCCGGAACTTACACCGTTACACTTACTGCAAGCAATGGCGCCTGCCCGTCTGCATCCACCTTTACCAAAACAATTTGTATTGATCCCCCTCCGAATTCCAGTTTTACAGTTGATAATAATTCAGGTTGTAAGTCCTTGGTTGTGAACGCAACAAATACATCAACAACGCCAAATACCTGTGGTGACCTGGTTTATACATGGAGTGTTGCCTTTAGTGGTGCGGGAACCTGTATCCCTTCGGCCGGAGGTTGGGCTTTTTCCAATGGTACAAATCTGCATTCCCAAGATGCCTCATTTACCTTCAATGACCAGGGCATTTATGTGATCACACTCGCGGTACAAAATGCTTGTGGTACAGTAACATCTGTCCAAACAATTACGGTGAAAAGTGTCCCTAAAATTACAGTTGCCCCAATAACTCCGATGTGTGCGCTTGGCACCGTCAACCCTACAGCTACTTTTGCCGATTGTTATGGGACCATTGATCCGAATTCCTACAGCTGGACCTTTCCCGGCGGCTCGCCGGCATCGGCCAATACAGCAATTCCAGGGGCAATAAATTATGTGGCACAAGGAACCTATCTCATAACAGCAAAAGCCACCAACGAATGCGGAGTGGGTACAGGAACCACGAATTTAATTGTCAGTACCATACCATTGGCCAGTGTCAGTTCCCCCGGTCAAACCATCTGTTCAGGCACCACGTCCGGTAGTGTGACACTCAGTTCTACCCTGCCTGGGACCACCTATAGCTGGAGTACTGTATCCTCTGGTGTTACAGGTGCTCCGGTAAGTGGTACAACCAATCCGATTCCCGGGTGGTTATTGAACAACGCCACTACCACCACCGGAACTGTTACCATAACCATTATCCCAACAGCCAACGGATGTGTGGGCGAGCCTGTTACTCATATTATCACCGTCAATCCGAATGCATTGGTGACGAATACGCCATTGGCGCAGTCGGTATGTTCGGGGGAACCGACCACTGAAGTGACGCTGACATCCAATATTCCGGGCGCTACTTTTACCTGGACTGCAACACCAGTGCCAGTAAGTTTAACCGGATTCACCCCCGTCGGAACGAGTACGATTCCCGTTCAGATAATTAATAATCCGACATTCGCAAACGGCACGGTTACATACTCCATTACGCCGATGGCCAATGGATGCCCCGGAACCATTGCCAACTATGTCATTACGGTAAAACCGCTTCCAAATGTCAGCAATGTTCCAATGAATAAAACAATCTGCTCGGGAACCAGTGGAAGTGTAACCCTCACCTCGAATGTTGCAGGAGCAACTTATTCATGGACATCAACCGTCTCAACCGGGAGTATCACAGGCAATAGTCCGACCGGAACGGGGAATATTTCAGATTTCCTGGTTAATACCGGGTTTGTCCTCGGAACCGTCGAATACTCAATAACCCCGACGGCCAACGGATGTCCTGGTCCGGCAGCCATTTACAGTGTAAATGTTCAACCGGTAGCCAATGTGATGGTTTCTGAGGCAACCCAGTCGATCTGTGCGGGCACTGCAACAAATCCGGTGAGCCTTACTTCGGATGTTACAGGCGCTTCATTTGCCTGGACACCTGTACCTAATCCGCTCGTTGGCATGAGCGGGTATGCTGCGGCCAATAATGGAAATTCCATCCCGGTGATGTTGATTAACAGCACGTTGTCTGCCACAGGAACCGTTACATATCAAATCACTCCTTCGATAGGAGGTTGCAACGGGACCCCTGGCACACACATTATAACCGTTAATCCGGCCCCATCGGTCATTGCCAATCCTGCATCACTTTCGGTATGCTCCGGCACTCCAACAACCGAAGTTGTTTTGAGTTCAAATGTCGGGAGCGGTGTCACGTTCAGCTGGACAGCCACCGCTTCTTCCGGCAATCTTACGGGGTATACCACCGGACCGATTTCCGGAAACATCGGTAGTCAAACGATCCTGAACTCCGGCACCACCATTGAACACGTTACCTATCACATCATTCCCAGCTACAGTGGGGGAGGGGGAATGAGTTGCCCCGGCGTTCCGCTTGATTATGAAACATTTGTTAAGCCAATCCCCGTTTTAACGATCACAAATAATACAGATTCAATTTGCAGTGGCTCATCAACAAATATTTCGCTTGCAAGTACTGTTGTTCCCACAGATTTTACCTGGACAGTAACTGCTCCCGGCGTTACAGGATCTTTGGCCTGCAGTGCAGGTTGTCCGAATGTCATTCAACAGGTGCTTACCTTAAACAGTGGCAACTGGAATAGTTCGAGTGTCACCTATACGATTACTCCGGTTGCCAATAGCTGTCCCGGGCAAAATCAGACAGCTATTGTGAAGGTCAATCCGATCCCCGATATTACAACCATCCCGGCAGTGAGCCAGACTATTTGTTCAGGCAATGCCACTGATATACAGATTATTTCCAACGTGGCCGGGGCGGTCATCTCTTATACGGCTGCAGTGACCAGTGGAACTGTTTCAGGGATGCAATCCGGCACATTAACACCTGTTCAACAGGTTTTGGTGAATAATACGACCACACCCGGAACGGTTACCTACACCATAACCTGTTCATACCATGGATGTTCTTTTACGAAGACTTTTGTGGTTACGGTTAATCCGAATCCGGTGCTTACTACTACTCCCGCTCCCAACCAAGAGATTTGTTCGGGCACAAGTACAAGCATCGCGTTAAATTCAAATATCCCAGGCACCTTAATTTCCTGGGTTCCGGGTTTAACAAGCGGCAGCGCCAGCGGGTTTTTGCCAGGTTCCGGTTATGCGATCTCACAGATTCTGACGAATCCTTCATTCACGACACCTGCGGTGGTTACCTATACCATCACCCCTGTGGTAAATGGATGTACAGGCAATATCATCAATTTCCCGGTAACTGTTAATCCTCTTCCATCCGTGGATGCAGGCCCCGACAAGCATATCCCGTTTGGTACCAGCACAACACTGGCAGGTGTTGTGAGTGGTGGCACAGGATTGCCTGTTTACAGCTGGACACCTTACGATTCCATTTTCGCGGGATGGGCCACACTTACACCGCTGACGAAAAACAGGTATGCATCCAGTTATTTCAAGCTGACCGTTACAGATGGTAAATTGTGTACCAACCGTGATTCCATGCAGGTTATCCTTGATGGGAACCCCCTGGATGTGTCTGTGACAGCTTCCCCGGCCACCATTTGTTTCGGGGATTCGGTGCAGTTGAGTGCGACAGGTAGTGGCGGAAGCGGGACATACACCTATTCTTGGGTTTCCTTTCCCAATACACCCCCATGGAGTTCGGCGTTACAGAACCCAAGGGTATCACCCGATGTTTCGAAACGTTACAGGGTTACCGTAAATGACGGATTTAACACAGATACCGCTTCGGTGTATGTTACAGTTCTTCCGCTTCCCATTGCTTACCAGGTTACCGGCGGAGGGTCTTATTGTTTAGGTGGCACCGGTGTGCTGATAGGGCTCGACAACTCCGAAACGGACGTTACCTACCAGCTATTCCGGGGAACAACTGGTCTTTCGATGGTTCCCGGGACAGGTTCATCCATCTCCTTCGGGTATCATACCATCGAAGGAGCCTATACCATTAAAGCGACCAGCACGGTTACTCCCTGTCAGAACCTGATGTCGGGCAGTGCCACAGTTACCATTTTACAACTACCCATTCCATATACAGTGACCGGGGGAGGTTCATATCCTGCCGGCGGGACAGGTGTCCCTGTGGGTTTGTCGAATTCTGATATTGGAATAGACTATCAACTGTTCCTGGATGGAATCCCAATCAACCCGGTCAATATTGTTCCCGGCACAGGGAATCCCATCTCCTTTGGGAATCAGACCGCAGCCGGGAATTACACGGTTGTAGCAACCAATTCATTAACAGGTTGTTCAATCCAAATGAACGGGAGCGTGAATGTAGTGATCAATCCGTGGCCTGCATATTTCCGTGTTTTCGGAGGTGGTCCGATCTGCCAGGGTGCCCCCGGAAAAATGGTGTCACTGGATGGCTCGGAGTTTGGAGTCAGATATATTTTACGCAGAAATGCCGACAGCATTGCGGGAGTACCCGGAACCGGGGATACCATTCATTTCGGAACCTTTACCCTTGCCGGATTGTATACGGTTAAAGGGATCAACATTTTAACCGGGCTGTCCAGAATGATGAAAGACAGTGCCGTCATTGTTGTCAACCCCCTTCCCATCACCTTTATGCTCATCCCCCAGGGCGACACATGTTACGGCACGGAGGTGCTGCTCAACGGCTCCCAGGCGGGTGT
>CAIQUS010000032.1 GCA_903875045.1 uncultured Bacteroidales bacterium | reverse complement strand
TGCAGCTTCTTCGGCTGGTTCAGTCTGAAATGAAGAGAAACTTGGCCTGACAACCATGATCTGTCCTGGCTGTGATTTACCGTTTGTCGGCTTGAGAACTGATGATAACTTTGACATGTTTTGCACTCCTGCCCTGGAGATTTATTTTGGCATCTGGCTCGCCGGTTAGAAAAATTTCTGCCTTAAACAATACCGGAATGAAAATTCTGGAACAAAGGTTCGGGTCAGATTGATTGTCCAATCTGAATGAACCCAAAGGGAGGCTCGCTTAGCGCCAGGATCAGACAGCCAGTGAGCCGCCTTTAGTGACATGATATTTTCATGAGGTTACCTTCGCAGAAAATTTTGAGTTATCTGCAATTATAAATACAAACAATGAACAAACATTTATAAACATTGCTGCCATTGCTGGGTAAACGGGTTATCTATGGTACAAATATTTCACGTTATTTGTTTAATATGGGTATTTATGGAGTATCTTTGTACCAAGGTTGTACCATAAATCACTAAGACATGGCAAAGATCAATGTAACATTAAGAAAAAGGAAATCCAGTGCAGGCGGCAGGCAGATATTGTATCTGGATTTTTACCCGGCTATTACCGTTGATGGAAGGCAGACACGCCGGGAGTACCTGGGATTGTTCGTTTACGATCACCCCCGGAATTTATTTGACCGGGAACATAATATAAAATCGAATGAAGAGGCCACCATGAAATGGTTAAGGCGAAAGAATGAACTGAATAAACCGGAAATCTATAACGATTACGAACTTGAGCAACTGAAAAAAAAGGAAATCGGCGAAGGTTCATTCAGTGACTTCATGGCAAAATTCATTATTAAAAAAGACAACCACAGCAGCACCTATTCATGTATGCAGGAACACTTTATTAAATTTGCCGGAAAGGATTTGAAGTTTGCCGATATTACAGAAAAATTCTGCAATGGATTCAAAGATTATCTGAAAACAGCAAAGTTTGTTCACAGTAAAGAACTGGTAATTTCACGTACAACATCAGCGCACTATTGGACTATGTTTAAAATCACCCTACGTGCTGCATACAAGGCCGGACACTTCGCTATTTTCCTGAATGACAAATTAGGATCAATGCCAAAGGATGAACACCGCCGGGAGTATCTTACAATGGATGAACTTAACACACTGGCCGGGACACCTTGTACCTTTCCATTGCTCAAACGTGCTGCCTTGTTTTCTGCATTGACCGGGTTACGATATTCAGATATTGAGAAACTCACATGGAATGAAGTTGAAACCATTGATAACAACCATGTATTGAAGTTTAAACAGAAAAAAACGGGAGGCATTGAAACATTACCCATATCACAACAAGCCGTTGATTTGTTGGGCGACCGCTCACAGGCGAAGCCGTTTGAGGGAATTTTTTACAGTACGTGGGTGAGGTGCAATATTAAAAAATGGATGACAGCCGCCGGGATCAGTAAGAAAATCACCTTTCATTCTTTCCGGCATACATTTGCTACCTTACAGCTAAGTGCTGGTACCGATATTTACACCGTATCAAAGTTGTTAGGACATAAGGCAGTTGCCACTACTCAAATTTATGCGCACGTACTGGATGAGGCGAAACGGGAGGCCGTGAACCGGATCACCATAGACTTTAACACCATGAAGCCATGAGAAGTAAAAAGACCCCTGCCACCAGCGGCACCCCTGTCGACAAACCGTATGTAATTGAAATTATTGAAGATAATGGCAGTGGAGGCAAAGCGATAGTTGAAAAACTAAACAGCCTTTCAGATCCCAAAAGGGAGGCGTATGTTAAGGAACTGGAAAACCGTTGGAAAACAGAATTTCCCAAATATCCGGTTACATGGGTGCAACTGTTTGCAGAAATATTACCAAAGTATGTTAAGAAAAGATTTGCTGGAAATTTAGATTTGCTGGAAAAGGAAATGAAGGGTGCAACTATTCAGCATCAGGGGCAACAAATTGCAAAGCTGGTAAAAGAATCGGAGTTGTATAAATTCAATCAGAAATACAGGAATGATATTGATGTTACCGATAATGGGATAGTATTGATGTTTCAGGAATGGTTAAAGATTCAACAGGACTACCTGAATGAAATGGGTAACACTCCCGACACCCCGGCAAAGGATCAGGAACCAACGTACAATAACCTTTTAGAGGCTTTTAAAGACGTTTCAGAATATAAGCGGGTAATGGCAATACTGCAAAGTAAAGGTTACATTACAGCTGATTACGTTTGGCAGGATCATAAAAAAGGATGGATGACTGTTGTTGTTTCGATTATCAAATTATTTGCAGTGAAAGGATATTGTAAGAAAACAAAATTCGATCCGGCAGAAATTCAGGCCATTTGTATAAACACCTTCCAAACTGAAAAAATCAGCAAATCAACGATTAAACACGCTTCGCCAAACAATATCACCATTAATTTCGATTAAGTAAGGAAATAGGCCTGTTTGCACAATTTGCACCAGTGTAATTTGTGCGAGTGCAATTAGGATTTATCGCTATTTTTTGTATTTTATTTGCAGCTGATTTAAAATTTATCAGCCATGCAAAACGACATTCTGTTTACACCCCTACGAATTATTGAACTTGAAACGTTAATTCTTAATCAGGTTCGTATTGCCTTATCAGAGATTAACACCGCACCCGCCGCCGCCGATCCTGAGCGATGGATGAACCTCCAAGAATTATGTGACTATTTGCCGGATCACCCGAAGCCGCAAACGGTTTATAGCTGGGTATCAAATAAAGTTATCCCGGTAAACAAAGGATCGAAGCACCTTAGATTCTTGAAATCTGAAATAGACCAGTGGTTGAAATCAGGCCGCCGGAAAACCTTTGCAGAAATGCAGGCCGAAACCTCCAAACGTGGCAGGTAATGGCAGCGCACGGCGAACGATCCCGGCAAAGTGGTACTAAGACCCGACCCGGCGACAAAACAGCATTGAAGGCATTAAATCAGTTAGCGGATCAGGCGAAAAGGTTGAAATATCCCGGACAACCTTACTTAGTTGCTGCCAAATATTCAGATAAGACAGCAAATAAACTCACCAGTTGTATTATTTCATGGATCAGGTTACATGGGTACCAAGCCGAAAGAATCAACGTCACAGGCCGCCAAATTGATAAACGGCAAACCTATACGGACGTGCTGGGACATCAGCGCACTATCGGCACCCTGAAATGGATTCCAACAAGTGGCAGCCGTGGCAGTGCTGACATATCGGCAACCATTGCCGGAAAGTCTGTTAAGATCGAAGTAAAGATAGGCCGGGACTACCAACGACCAGACCAGGTTAAGTATCAACGTGACATTGAGGCGGCAGGCGGTTTGTATTTCACTGCCTCCACGTTTGAGCAATTCCATACATGGTACATAACGACTTTTGAATAATAAAAAACCGCTGCCAGTTGGATGCTGAACAGCGGTAAAATCTTAATCAGGATGAGCAAAGATAGTCAATTTTCATATTTCAGCCCACCAGTAAACAAAAGAAATCCGGTACCTTCATGCAGCCGGACAATCGGCGAAGTTTATCAGGAAATTAAAGGTACTTCGCTAAAATCAATCACTGAAAAAATCCGGCAAAGTGGCACCAAAGAGGAACGTACAAAACTCAAACAATCCAAATTACCCTATGTTACATTTGCTGGTACCTTCACATATCGCAGCAACAAAGATTTATTAAACCGATCCGGTTTTATTGTGCTGGACATTGACCATATCACCGGGAAAGTGGAGGAAATTAAGACAGCGATATTATCAGAGATCACCCCGGTATTAATGTTTACAAGCCCTTCAGGCGATGGATTGAAAGTTGTATGCAGCATTGATACAACTATTCAGCACACAATGTATTTTACAGCTTTAAAATCATTTTTTCATCAGCATTTTTTATTAACCATTGACAAGGGAAACGACATTGCCCGAGCCTGTTTTATTTGCCATGATGCAGACGTACTTATATCTAACAACCCGACATCCTTCGATCAGGATTTTATTAACAGCATTGGTACAAACGATTTTGATGAGATATACAGACGTGGTAAAATCGCAACGGAGAGAAAACACACCTTCGCCGATGGAACCCGCCATAACTTCATAATGAACTTTGCAGGATTCTTAAACCGTGCTGGTATGGATCAGGTGCAAAGTGAAATAAAGTTGCTCGAATATCAAACGACCGGATTCGTTGCAAAAGAAATCAGCGACATTGTTACGAGAGTTTATAAAAATACTTCAATGCACGGTATTGCACCCATGAACATCACCCCCGGCAGGGAACTATATACTAATTTCCCTTTGAAGTTGCTCCACGTGCCCCGGAATGAGTTTATGGAACAGATTAACGTAATATTATCAGATAGCTACGAACATACCACAGGCGACATACCGACCAGTGTTAAGACACAATATATGCATGAAGTGGCAGCCGGGACATTTGACCCTGAATTGTTGCTATTAATCGCAGCGGTTAAATCTAAAATGTTCTATGGTAATTACACCCGTACAACCTACCCGGAATTGATGCACCGAATGTACGGAGGCAGGCCGTGGCGAATAATTACAAGACGGTTTTATGACAGATTAATGAATGAAGCTATCGAAAGAAAGATGCTGGTAAAAATCAAATCATGGAAAAGCTTTTATATTTCAATCCGGTACACAGCAGACCAGTTAGCGAGTGCAATTATTGCAGACAAGGAAAAGCGGAAAGAGCCACAATACAAAATAAAAATGGCAGCCAAAAGAATAGCAGAATATCAAAAAACCGTACATTGAAGCGTACAGTAATGCGTAAATGAAGCGTACATTATAGCGTACATTATAATACGATACTTTTTAATACATTCTTTTAATACATTCTTTTAATACAAATTCGATACTTAAGAGAGTTAGAGAGGCCAAAATTCAGAAAAAATGAAAACCCAAACAGTAAAAACAGATTGGAACATTGAGGAACTGGAAAAGTTTTTCAATGAAACGAAATTGCCGCCGCCGCCGATCAAATTAAATCCGGTATGTGTTATCACAAATGTACACGGGTTTGTTGATTCACATTTTGAGATTATAAAAGCAAATTGGGAACGACCCACCTTTGAACCGTACCTGCAAAGGTTGCACCAGTTGAAAGAATGGATTGAAAACAGTAAACAACAATAAAAATACTTTGCCATGCCATACAAAAAGAATGATCCAAAGATTAACAGAGCCGGGAGGCCAAAAGGATCACAAAACAAAACGACCACGGATTTACGGCAACGGATCACTGAATTAATGGAAAAGAACTTTGCCAATATCGAAGCCGATTTTAATAAGCTGGATTCTGAAAAGAGATTGACAATACTGGAAAGGTACCTGAAATATTGTTTGCCTCCGCTGCAATCATTGAATGTACAAGCGGAAATCAAAACCCAGTTGGAAGAAATGAACGACCAGCAGTTAAACGAACTGGCAGAAAAAATAATATCACTAAATTCGACACAATGAAACCAGACAGGCAGCAGTTGATTGAATCACTGGCAACCGGGAACATTAACGAAATCCTTAAAAAAAGTCCTTACAAATTTTTCTTTACTGTCTTTTTAGATGACAACCCGAACGGGACAATCGGTTATAAGTTGGAAGTGTTAAAATATGCCACTAAAAACAAACCATTTACAAGGGAAACCCGGACGGGAATAGGGAATTTTGAAGACACGCTAACAGCGGAGGAAAAAAAGTACATGGAGTTATGCCACAGAATAGGGCGAATTTGTTGTTTTGAAATTTCATCATAAATATTGACCCCCTCCATGCCACCCCCGAAATAAATAAATATTGAATGAATAAAATGTATATTTGCATGATAACTACCTGTATACAAATAACATACACTTGTATTTTTTAAACATACACCTTAAAAACAAAAACCATGATTCAGCCAATTGAAAAAACGACACCCGCTGAAGCTCTGGAAATTATTAAAGAGCTTACCAGTTGCGACAGCGTAACCAACATGAAAGAGAACCTCCATGCCATGATGGATAGCTGGTTTATCGCAAACGATGGAGATATTGATGACAGGCTAAAAATGTATGGTACCTTTTCGGCCATTACCCGTGCATTGACCAGTATTGAAAAACTGAATTAATAGTACTGGTATAGTTTACAAGGGCGGCCATGTTTGAGCCGCTTTTTTATTGCCTCCATAATGACACCGGATCACCTCACCGGAATAACATCAGGTACCCGGACCACCCCCCAATTGATGACACCCCAAAACAGGCCGAATAATGGCACCCCTTGTACAGAAACGTACCGTATTTGTACCATATTTCACATTATATTTTTTAACTACCTGATATACAACCTTAATATAGGTTGTTGCATAGAATTTTGAGTAATGTGCGTTGGCTTTTGGTTGCTTTTTTTCAAAAGCACCCCGTTTTCATCCGGTTTTCTTTTTGCCTGGCTTTTTCTTTGCCGGTGCAGTAACAAAGAAAAAGCTTGTTTTCAGTGAAGTACGAATAAAAAAAAGCAGTCCGGTTCCGGCATTTCGGAACCGGGACTGCCTTAAATCACCAGGATGGGTATTGATTGTTGTAATTCTCTTCATCCTGGAATGACGCCAGTGAATGTCGGTAATCAGCTTCGCCACATGCAAAGTGCTCGGCATGGTTTCCGTTTGGCCAGTAAATGATCTCTTCGCCTTTTTTAATCGGTTTCTTGCAGGTGTAACATGTGCCCGCGAAGCGTGATGTCATTTGCCTGGGATCCAGTGATCTTCCTTTGTAGCTCATCGTTTTGGGTTTTATTTATTTGTGAAAAAGCCGTGAACTCCCGTCCACGGCTTAAAATTTATCTTTCAAAAAGGGGCAACCTCTTCAGCTAATTCAGGAACCTGAGTTTCTTCTTCATCAAGGATGATTTGCTCGTTGCCCAGGATATACTCAGCGGCTTTTTCAGCCCTGGAAGCAGCCCACATGATCCATTTTTGATTATCACGCAGGGATTCTGCCCAATTGCGTATATAGGCATTTGAATTACGCTGTCTGTTTTTCAATCCTGCCCTGTCGGCCAGAAATGAAGAGCCAAGTTCAGCAACCAGCTCTTCTTTGGAATAAAGTTCATCGCCAAACTTGTTAGAAAACGCCTCAAATCTGTTCAATCGTTTCGGGTGGCCTACGCTGTGGCAACATTCATGATAAAAAATTCGATAAAAATCCTCAGGTGTAGCATACTGATTTTCAGAGGGCATGGTGATCAGATCAGCCACTGGTGAATAGCTTGGAGAGATGTCAAGATTGGTATAATGAATTTCAGGGATCCCTTTAAATCCTGAGATAATCTGTTCTGCCGGCACATACTGAGCGGATTTCCGGTCGATGGTGGCTTTGTCAAGCTCGGCAATTTTCTGTTTGCCAGTATCATCAAAGTGAGCCTGTTCGCTATTGAAAATATGATAGTACCTGAGGATAAATTTACTGTCTGTTTCCCCGGTACTGGCGTTTTTCAGGTCAGTTTTTTTCCAGAAAACAATCAGGGTGGACTTTTCGCCCTTGCGAACCTGGCCACCATTGGCACGGATTTGTCCGAATGTTCCGTAAACCCGGCTTTTGAACTGGTCATTCGATAAAATCAGGTAATTGATCCCGCGGTAAAAATGGCCATTGAGGCTCACCGGTGATGGCAAGTCCCAGAATTTCTGCCAGCTTCCGGAAGTCTCCAAGTTGGCAATGATCTTTTCAGTAATCGCAGCATAAACTTCAGCATTGTTCATTTTTGATGCCCCGCGCCCAGGGGACTTATTTCGGCATCTGGCCCGCCAGTGAAAAATTTATGCAGACTATCAAACCGGAATAAAAATTCTGGAACAAATGTTCGGGTCAGATTGGCTTTCCTATCTGAATGAACCCACCGGGCGACAGTTCCTTCA
The DNA here is from genome assembly GCA_903875045.1 of uncultured Bacteroidales bacterium. Lineage (GTDB taxonomy): Bacteria > Bacteroidota > Bacteroidia > Bacteroidales > FEN-979 > CAIVAT01. The sequence goes on along the minus strand of CAIQUS010000032.1, from coordinate 83 downwards.
GGAGGTCGCATTTAGAGTCATGAGATTTTTATGAGGTTACCTTCGCCTCTAATTTGAGTAGTAGTGAGTTGGCTTTTTGCACT